>JAKJBU010000159.1:274-615 GCA_022706825.1 Bacillota bacterium | reverse complement strand
GACTTTTAAGAGTTCGTCAGGTGCTCCTTTTGTGTACTGGACAAATTTACCGCTTGGATCCCTGTGAACTGTGGACATCATCTTACGCACAGAGTCAAAGGGAGCTTCTGCAACACGGGGCATATTTTTTACAAGGTCTGTTTTGTTTTTGCCCGAATCATATGCATATCTTACAAGGGCGCTTTCCGTAGGCTCTCCTATTACTTCGTTGCCATTTCCCGTAAGGGAAGCGTCATTACAAAGAGCCATAGACATCTGAAGCTGTTCAGCGTCGCCAACAGTATAAGTTTCAACAACTGTCATTTTGTTCTGTGTCAAAGTACCTGTCTTATCGGAACATA
>JAKJBU010000159.1:0-253 GCA_022706825.1 Bacillota bacterium | reverse complement strand
GTGTACATCCTAAAGTTTCAACAGCTGTAAGCTTTCTTATTATTGAGTTCCTTTTGGACATCTTGGTAACACCGATGGATAAAACAACAGTAACAACCGCTACCAATCCTTCAGGTATTGCGGCAACTGCAAGACTGATTGCCATCAGGAAGGATTCAAGTACATGATCACCTGCAAAACCTCCGTTACGCAATACTCCGAATGCGAATATGAATACACATATTCCAAGTACGCATATACTGAGAACTTTGCT
>JAKJBU010000158.1:380-637 GCA_022706825.1 Bacillota bacterium | reverse complement strand
AGAAAAAATCGCTGCCGCCGGCTTCATCAGCATGCTCCGATTCGACTTTCAAGGGTCCTTCATCCATTTCCTCAACAAGTATAGCTTCAATTTCTTCATCGGAAAGCTGCTCCTCCGATTCCTGCAGCAGCTCCTCCTTCTGCTCTTCCTCATGCGCTTTGTTGAAAAACTTTTTAAATAAACCTGCCACTGCTGATACGCTCCTTTTGCTAACTGACTTTATCCTCAAGCTTTACCGATACAAGCTTTGATACCCC
>JAKJBU010000158.1:0-370 GCA_022706825.1 Bacillota bacterium | reverse complement strand
GGCAATCCGCCGATTCCATAGTTCCCTTTCTATGGGTTACTACAATAAACTGTGTATTAGCTGAGTAACTCGCAAGAAACTCGGCAAATCTATCGACATTTGCATCGTCCAGGCCTGCATCAATTTCATCCAGAACACAAAAGGGAGCAGGCTTCATCTTTAGTACTCCAAAAAGTAATGCTATTGCCGTAAGTGCTCTTTCCCCTCCTGAAAGCAGCATAAGATTCTGCAGCTTCTTTCCAGGAGGTTTGGCTATTATTTCTATTCCCGAATCCAATATATTTTCTTCGTCTGTCAGTATCAATTCGGCATAGCCTCCGCCAAAAAGCAGTTTGAATACTTCATTAAAGTTTTCATTAATTTTCTTGAA
>JAKJBU010000157.1 GCA_022706825.1 Bacillota bacterium | reverse complement strand
CCATATCAATAGGCTTTCGCGGCATAAACGCTCTATTCTGCCCTTTATCTTGTTTTTATCTATAGATTAATTCACTAAAGTTTCTCATATTGAATATGTTGCGTATAGCTTTTCTTCCATTGGTGACCGGATAATTAGTAAATGGTATCCGGCCTCTATGTATATTCCCGTCTTTACCTTTCCCATCCTCTTTCGGAGCTTTCGATGCACTTAGTATCTGAATTATCTCAAGGGTCTTTTCCTCCGGCAATACTACCTTAGAAAATTTTTCAATGGCTTCATTCAGACGTTTGCCTGTCTTTGCTGCTAACAGTTTCCCTAGATTACTGGCACCCTCAATGCTCCAGCTTGCTTTACGATGTTTCATCCTCTGCGCTATTATGTCACATATGTGATGTTCCATTGTTCCGAGATTACGGTACTCTAACTCCGCAGGGGGCTTTGGAATATCTAATCCCCTCTCTTGATATGGTATCAATCCATCCCGGTTTTCTTTGAAGTATGTGTATAATACTTCAAGACCCTTTTGTTCCTTTTCATCCTCTGTATCATTTACCAATTCTGCAATATATGCCAACGTCTCATCAACCTTTTTATCATTTAATAGTTTAAATATGATCTTCCTTTGCTCCGCATCCCTTACGCTGCTT
>JAKJBU010000156.1:294-667 GCA_022706825.1 Bacillota bacterium | reverse complement strand
GTGACAATCAATGATTCTGATGTCATCGCGCATTTCCATGTTGATCACCTTTCCGCGCCTTGAATTGATATTGCCGATTATATCACCCATATACTGTTCAGGGGTTTCGATCTCAACCTTCATGAAGGGCTCGAGAAGAACCGCCTTGGCGTTGCGAAGAGCACTCTTGGTAGCTTCGTAAGCCGCAATCTTAAAGGCAACGTCGTTGCTTTCAGTTTCGCGATGCATACCGCCAACAAGCTTTACCTGCACATCCACCAACGGGAAGCCAGCTAGAATACCATCATTCATGGCATCCTGGCAACCTTTTTCTGTGGCATCGATAAAAACCTTTGGCAGTGAACCAGCAGCCAGGCCATTCACGAAAGCAAAA
>JAKJBU010000156.1:0-238 GCA_022706825.1 Bacillota bacterium | reverse complement strand
CCTTGCCTCTTTCGAGGGGCTCCACTTCAACCACAACCTGAGCAAAATGATTTTTACCACCAATAGTTCTTTCATACACACACTCACCTTTGCCGCGAGCGGTAATGCCCTCTTTATAAGCAACCTGCGGCTTGCCGACAGAAGCTTTTACATTGAATTCACGCAAAATGCGGTCTACAATGACATCGAGGTGCAGTTCGCCCATGCCGGAAATCAGGGTTTCGCCTGTATCAGCATC
>JAKJBU010000155.1:282-671 GCA_022706825.1 Bacillota bacterium | reverse complement strand
CTGACGACTTTGCACCTTTTAACGAGATCGAGAAGAAGATTGAAGATTTTCTTTTACAATATCAGGATGTATTCATTAATACCGTACAGCCATTTACTACAATTAATCCGACCCTGGAAAATATTTGCACTCATTTCAAAACAAGTATTCAAGAGATGCTTCACTCAAAGGGATGGCTTCTGCTTTCCATCGAACTAAGCGAAACGCCTACCAGAGCATATGTTATAAGTATGCATGATGAAGCCGAATCAAAAAAATCATATTATGAAAAAGCCGGCGCAGAAACAAATCAGGATGTTGTGGACGAGCTTGTTTTTGAGAAGTTGGATTCCTTATTTGAAAACAGGGAAATAACTGACGAAAAAGATATTGACGATGAGCAAAAATAA
>JAKJBU010000155.1:0-272 GCA_022706825.1 Bacillota bacterium | reverse complement strand
TATATGTCGTGAAAAAGATTTATCATTACAAAATCAGTGCCTGAACTTTTATGTTGCACAAAAAAGTTTTGCACTTATATGACAAAATCCCTAACGGGTTTTGTCACTTGATGAAGATTCTGATTTTGTGTTAAAGTAATGTATTTTTCACGACATATGAATTGCGGAAAATGTGACCTGCCATTTGAATTCCAATGTAAAATGTTTGACAGGTCACATATATCATTAAATATTATGATACCTGAAACTAAGGGTCTTTTTTTTCGTCTAAA
>JAKJBU010000154.1 GCA_022706825.1 Bacillota bacterium | reverse complement strand
CCAGAAAGATGGCTGTGTACCCGATAGGGTCCAGGATGTCTCTGGCCGTGACGGCGAGAGCCGCGTCTTCCATCTCAGAAGGCGTCATGCCGCTTGCGTACATGGCCGCGATCAGGCTTCCCGAGCTGGTGCCGGCCACCATGTCGGCATGCACTCCAGCCTTTTCGAGTTCATCGATGACCCCGATGTGCGCAGCGCCGCGGAGACCCCCCGAGCCCAGCGCAAGCCCGATCTTCACAGTGATCACCACTCCTTGGACGGCCCGCGTTCTCCGTTCGGGACGCGGGCGCGGGTTTCACATGCTAGCTTATTCAAAGTGCCGAAGAGTGGCGATTGGACCGCGTGCGAGTCGGCGAAAAAACGAAGCCCGTGCGTCGGCCGGCTGCTGCCTGCCACACACGGGCCATGAGACTTCGAAAAATGGTGCCCGGGACGAGACTTGAACTCGTACGGTAAAACCACACGCCCCTCAAACGTGCGCGTCTGCCAGTTCCGCCACCCGGGCACATCGCGAACAACGCGCTGCGGTGTCCACAAGAGATGTTACTACCTCGATGGGCTCATGTCAAGATCAGTTTCGGGCAGATCAGTCCCGGGCACATCGGTTTCGAGCAGACCAGTCTCGGCCGCCGCATTGACGTCGAACCAGAACTCTACTCCGCCGTCGACGTTGGACGCTCCGTA
>JAKJBU010000153.1:241-710 GCA_022706825.1 Bacillota bacterium | reverse complement strand
GTTAAGTTCCTTTTCCAGCTGCTTGACATCAAAATTGTCAAGCAGTATTGCCTCGTCCCTCTTAAGCATGCATTCGGGCATGAAAATATCATTTCCGGTATTTTTACCCTTCATCTGGTCTATTATGTCCTTTCCTGTAAGCAGGCCGGCTACCTTTATGCCATGGCCAAAAAAATCATTGGTTATTGGAAAAATATTTATATGAAGGTCCTCAATGCAGTTTTCTATTTTCGATACCGCTTTTGCGAGAATTGGCGCGGCATACTCCCCTGTTATTAATGATATCACTCTTTTCCTTTTATTATAGCCCCCAAGCTCTTCGAGGGCTTCAAAGATTTTCTCATTGAAAAGGGTTATTAATCCTACACCGTTTTCCAGCTGGCTGAAATCTTCATACTCACCATATTCAGGTAAATCCTCCTCCGAAATCAGGTAGAATTCATCAGAGGGAAACACAAATCTGGTCTTA
>JAKJBU010000153.1:0-231 GCA_022706825.1 Bacillota bacterium | reverse complement strand
CAGCAAGAAACCTGCTCTGCAACTCCTTTATCTGTTTGACCGCCGCAGCTGCTTTCTCCTTATCAAAGCCTTCAAGCTCATAGAGGCCTTGCCTGTATTTGGTTATCCCGACGGGAACAACTGAAACACAGCTCAGTTGAGGATAAAGCTCAGCCAAATCATTAAGAGTCTTTATAAGATTCTCTCCGTCGTTCACCCCCGGGCAAAGCACTATCTGGGCCTTTATTTCTA
>JAKJBU010000152.1 GCA_022706825.1 Bacillota bacterium | reverse complement strand
GCAGGTATTAAGGTTGCTATGCTGGAAAAGGGGAATGAGCTGGAAAAAAGAGCATGTCCCATAAATAATAAAAAAATGAAATCATGCATTAACTGTCCCACCTGCAGTATTATGAATGGATTCGGCGGAGCAGGAGGAATGTCTGACGGAAAATACAACATAACCAATAATTTTGGGGGAGAGCTTTACAAATACATAGGCAGGAAAGAAGCTCTTGACCTTATGTACTACGTGGATGAGGTAAATTGTAAAATGGGCGGCGAAGGCGCAATGCTTTATTCTACGGAGAACAGCAGCCTTAGAACGCAGGCATTGCGACACGATCTCCACTTGCTGGATGCAAAGGTGCGTCATATGGGAACGGACAAAAACCTCGTAATAATGAAAAATCTGTATGAGTACCTGAAGGATAAGGTAGAAATAATATTTAATAATGAAGTATCGGATATTGAAAAACAAGGAGATACCTTTATCGTATCAGCAGAAAATGGGGAATATTCTTGCAGTCATTTGATTCTGGCTGCCGGACGTTCAGGTTCAAAATGGATTTCGCAGATTTGTGAAAAGCTGGGGATAAAAACGGAAAGCAACAGAGTGGACATTGGTGTGCGGGTTGAAATTCCGGCTTCAATATTTGAGCACATTACCAGCCAGGTTTATGAAAGCAAGATTGTATATAGGACAGAGAAATACAATGATTTGGTAAGAACCTT
>JAKJBU010000151.1:397-776 GCA_022706825.1 Bacillota bacterium | reverse complement strand
CCAATCGCCCCTATATTTAATAATATATAGCTTGCATTGCATAATATCAACTATTATTTTTCATTTATAAACAGTACTGCAATCATAAAATATTTCCAATTGCAATTTTTTGAATAATTTGGGAACATTTTTTATAAATAACTCATATATTAATAAATATATTATTAATTCCTGAACGGAAGCAGGATATTCCAAAATCCCGGCGAAATAAATTATTAAACAAACCCCCAAATAAAAGGAGGATGAAATATGAGTTTTTTAAAGAATCTACAGGAAAAAGCCGTCAGCACAGCAAAAATCGTTGGTAATAAGTCACAGGAGATGGTGGAGATAGGCAAGCTGAAACTCCACATCACACAGCTTGAGAATGAAATCAAGA
>JAKJBU010000151.1:0-373 GCA_022706825.1 Bacillota bacterium | reverse complement strand
TGGTATATGAAGCTTACTCAAAGGACACCGAATTCCCTGCCGAGGAAGTAGCCAAACTTGGAGGAGAAATATCTGCAAAATATACCGAAATTGAAGAGACTAAAGCTAAGATACAGGAAATACAGGAATAAACAGGATGCAAATTAATAAAGTGCACCCGGAGTGTTGGATTAAATGCTGACATCCGAAGGTGCACTTTCTTATATTCGCGATTTTTGAATTCTATCGCAACCCTTTGGCAGCATCTTCGCTGACCGCAACAATAACATTACTGTGAATATGCAAGAATGAAGCCGGGATTCTTGTGCTTATTTTGCTGCTTCCAAGCAGCTTTCCGATTATTTCTGCCTTACCCTCCCCATTTGCAAGAAGA
>JAKJBU010000150.1:368-780 GCA_022706825.1 Bacillota bacterium | reverse complement strand
AAATACTGAATGAATATCTGACCCTGGTGGCTGAGTGTATATTCAAGTATGGAGGAACATTGGACAAGTTTATTGGAGACGCTGCCATGGCTATATTCAATGCACCCTTGAATTTGGAGGACCATTGCTTCAAGGCAGTCCAGGCTGCCTGGGCCATGAAGGAAGGTGCAGCTCCACTTCAGCAAAGGCTGGAGGAAAAATACGGACGAAACGTGCAGTTTGGCATAGGAGTGAACACAGGCCCTGCAGTCATTGGAAACATTGGAGCCAGCTTCAGAATGGACTATACAGCCATTGGAGACACAGTGAACACTTCTGCAAGACTTGAAAGCAATGCAAAGCCGGGGCAGATACTTATATCTCAGGCAGTTTATG
Organism: Bacillota bacterium; assembly: GCA_022706825.1. Lineage (GTDB taxonomy): Bacteria > Bacillota > Clostridia > Lutisporales > Lutisporaceae > BRH-c25. The sequence goes on along the minus strand of JAKJBU010000150.1, from coordinate 405 downwards.
ATAAGGTCAAGGAAAGAGTATCAGTCACAAGCCTGGG
>JAKJBU010000150.1:0-316 GCA_022706825.1 Bacillota bacterium | reverse complement strand
AACGTCTTCCAGGTTGATGGTGTGCATTCGGGCCTCTAAATAAAGAATGCATTTGGAAGAATACGGGTATTCAATCAAATGCATTTTATTTTTATGCCATGTGGAGTGTGTAGGAGAGGAGTAGATCATATTGAAGAGAATAAAGATAGCAGCAATTGTCGTTCCCTGCGAAAAGAATCCTATAACCGGCAATTGGCGTTAGCGGCAAAAGAACTCATTGGAGATCGGGCTGATTTTGAAATGCTCGAGTATCATGATATTCCCTTAATGAATCAGGATATTGAATATCCGGCACCTGATGCCGTAAAACGCGTTC
>JAKJBU010000014.1 GCA_022706825.1 Bacillota bacterium | reverse complement strand
GCCTGCTCAGCAGTTCATCCTGCCCTCCGAAAAGGGATGCCACCAGGTCATACTGGAAAAGGCCTACAAGCAGCCAGTTCAGTGCGCCCACAATTACCAGAATAAGTGCTAACCTGTCCATGTGAATAAATCTCCTTTCTATATTAATAATAAATATGGAAATATTTATAACAAAATATATTATGCGCATTTTTATGATTGCTATACAGGTATTAAATACTTTGCACCCATGCATATTATTGCCTTGGCCTGTATCTTGCCGGCTAAGCGCTGGGCGCTTAATCTTTTTTTGTTCTTATGCTCTTTGTCTGGCACATAATCCTTTTTCATGATATAATGTTATGTAAACTAAAAACGGAAAAAGGAGGTTTACTGTGAAGAACATAAAATACATTCAAATAATAAAAGGCTTTATTGCACTGATTATTACAGTGGCCTTATTATATACAGGACAGGCATTGTGGCGGAGTTACGCCATTGACTTGCCCCTGGACAAAACGCTCAATGAAATAGACGGAGTTGAAGAAGTTTCCTGGGACGCCGGCAGCAGCTTTAACGATGCCGTAATCATAAATATTAAGCTCAGAAATATAGACAATCTTCAAAAAACCTACAAAGAAATAAAAGAAAAATTTGACCTGACACTAAATGGCAAAAAATATTCACTTGAAATAGCGGATGACCGATCTCAGGAGTTGGAGCAGGCATATTATGATATCCATTATTATGTCCAAAAATCCATAATAGATGGAGACTTCCCTTCTCTTGAGGCCGAAGTCCGGGAAAAGGCTGAAATGATTGGGGCTGAAGCTAAAGTTTACGTGGATGAGCAAAATATCTATCTTCAGTTTACAAAGAAGGACAATTCTTTATTTGCCGTAATTGGACGGCATTTTGACAGAACAGGGGGAAATCTTTGATGAAGAATAAGGAGATCTTTGCGGGAGCAGCGGCAGGTGCGCTGATATTCCTGGCGCTTCAAGGGGTGAATATACTTCCTGTTGTGTTCATACTTGGACTCATCGGCATAGTATACTATGTGAACTTCGGCAGGCGATCCTGCAATAGTATCAGCTTCGCTTCAGCAGAAAGAAATATCTGTTCAGTCTCCTTTGATGATATCGGAGGCCAGGAGGTTGCCAAGAACGAGCTTCGTGAAGCTCTTGAATTCATGAAAAATGACGAGCAAATAAGGCTTCTGGGTATTCGTCCCTTAAAGGGCATATTGCTAAGCGGGCCTCCGGGCACCGGAAAAACACTGCTGGCAAAAGCAGCTGCCCGGTTCACGGATTCGGTATTCCTATCAGCCAGCGGCTCGGAATTTGTAGAAATGTATGTCGGTGTAGGCGCTCAAAGAGTGCGCAGTCTTTTTGAACAAGCAAGGAAGACGGCCGAATACCTGAAAAAATCCAGCGCAGTAATTTTTATTGATGAAATTGAAGTGCTTGGAGGAGCAAGAGGCCAGAATAACGGGCATCAGGAGCACGACCAGACTCTGAATGAGCTGTTGGTGCAAATGGATGGCATATCCTCCGATGATAGAATAAAGATTCTTGTAATTGGTGCAACAAACCGTATTGATATGCTTGATCCGGCATTGCTTCGCCCCGGCAGGTTTGACCGCCTCGTAAAGGTTGATCTTCCTGATAAAAAAGGCCGTATGCATATACTGGAACTGCATGTAAGAAACAAACCCCTTGCATCGGATGTAAACGTAGAAGCCCTGGCCAAAGATACCTTCGGATTCTCCGGAGCGCAGCTGGAAAGCGTCGCAAATGAGGCCGCCATACTTGCAATGAGAGACGGCTCCGATAAGATTGACTCAAATCATTTCAGAAGTGCCGTTGAAAAAGTTATGATGGGGGAAAAGCTTGACAGGCTTCCAAGCAAGGAAGAAAAGCGCAGAATAGCAGTACACGAATCAGGCCATGCACTGGTTGGTGAGCTTAGGCTTCCCGGTTCCGTCGCCAGTGTCAATGTTGCATCCAGAAGCAACGCTTTGGGTTATGTACGCCAGACCCAGGAAAACGATATGTATTTGTATACCTGTGATTATCTGAAATCAAGAATTTCGGCAGCACTGGCCGGTATAATCGCGGAAGAGCTGATATTCGGCAATAGAAGCACCGGCGGTTCCGGTGATTTTAAGCATGCCTCCGACATAGCAAAACAGATTGTATACAGCGGAATGTCCGAGCTTGGAATCATCTCTTCTGAGGATATTCCGGGAGACCAGCTGCATTCAGCTATTACATCCATACTTAGAGATGTTGAAAGCAGCACCCGCGACTTTCTTTCGAATTATAGAAGAGAGCTTAAGCGGATATCAGAATTGCTGCTGGATAAAGAAACAATATCGGGAGAAGAATTGAGGCTTATATTAATTTCAGAGTGTGCATAGAACAAAAACTAAAAAAAACACCTTCAGGCAGCATTGCTTATCTGTTGATAATCTGCTTTGCGCTGCCGAAGGTGTTTTTCCCTTCTGTTATACTTACCCATTCAGGCTTCCTCCGGTTGTATACCGTAATATGCCTGAAGCCTGCTTCCCTTGCCATGTCTAATGCTTCTTTCAGGCCTCTGCCTACATCCTCTGCCATGTGTGCATCAGAACCAATAGTCAGTATCTCTCCGCCCATATTCCGGTAAAGCTTAACAACATCCAGGCCGGGAAATGCTTCTTTTGGGCTCTGCCTCAATCCGGAAGTATTAATCTCAATTCCCTTGCCGCTTTGAACAGCCAACTGCAGTACTCCCTTCAACAGCTCATGCCGGCACGTCAATGAGATGTTCTTTTTGTATACGGGGGCACTGTACCTTTTAATCAGGTCCAAATGTCCGATACAATCAAAGTTGTTCCAGTAAACAAGCTGCTTAAGCTGCCTGAGATACATTTCGCATAGTTCTTCTTCACCTATTCTGCTGTAGTCAAGCTCTTTAATGTCCATCCCTGCAGGAAGCTTGTGTACAGATGCAATGATATAATCGTAGGGAAAATCTGCAATTACTGCACTTGATGCTTCCGAAAACAAATGCGGCTGGCCAAGCTCAACTCCAAGCTTTATATTGAGTCTTCCCTTGAATGCCTGCCTGGCTTTATTAATATGAGCCCAATACCCCTTTTGGTTGTATGACGAGCCATATTCATCCGCAATATTTGGTTCAAAGTGATCTGTTATTGCAATTTCGCCGATTCCATTGTTTACTGCACTCTCACACATTTCCATTATTGTATTGTGCCCGTCGGATGAATAGATGGAATGTACATGGTAATCCACCAAAAAATTCATTTTCTCACCTCCTTTCCCAATCTATGATATCACATAATTGTAGTTTTTGTATTAGGAATCTATGAAAATTATGTTAATTATTTGTTACAATGAATACAAAAAAAAATCCATATGCTTAGCACCGGATTTAGTATATATGAAGCTCAGCTGCAGCTAGTTTTTATCTGCATTACGCCTGCTTTCAGATACAATAAGGCACACATTATGGAGGTGGTCCGCAATCCTTTCCAGATGAGTTATGGCATCCAGGAATATAACCCCTGCCTGGACACTGCAAATGCCTTCCTCCAGCCTCATAATGTGCTTTTCTTTAAACCTCAAGGTAAGCTCATCAACCACATCTTCCCTGGCTGCCGCTTTAAGCGCCAATGCAACATCATCCTTTGAGTATGATTGATAGCATTCATCCATCATGTCCAGAACCTCTTGATATAATATCTTAAGCTCATCCAACCCTTTTTCACTGAAAATAATCTTGCGTTTTATTTTGCTTCGTGATAATTCTGTAATATCCTCACAATGATCCCCTATTCTCTCAAAATTATTGATGGTATTTATAAGGGCAGGTATCTTCGCTGACTGGTCACTGTCTAGATTCTTACGGGATATCTCAACCAGATACTGAGTGATTTCCGTCTGCATGACGTTAATCTTCTCTTCATTCTGCAGCACTAAGTCAATTCTGCTCTCGTCATCTTCTATCATGCTGATCATGGAATCATTCAGCATATTTCTTGCTATATCAGCTGCATATACTACTTCCTGAGTTGCAGCCTTCAAGGCAGCCACAGGAGTTTCAATCAAAAGACGATCCAGGTGCTCATCCTCGTATTTCTTATCCTTTCTCTCAGGAATTATCCTTTCAAGGAATAAGACATAATATTTTGTAATCGGAAGAAATACCAAAGCACTGATTATATTAAAGAAGGTATGTGTATTCGCTACGAGAAATGCTTTTGGCTCATGGAGTACACTGAAGGTAATCCATTCTATCATGCCTGAGAAGGGTTTGAGTACAATTACCGCCATTATGACACCTATAATATTGTATAAGGTATGTGCCCAAGCTGTTCTTCTGGCAGCTGTATTTGCCTTCAGACTTGCCAGTTGAGCAGTAATACACGTCCCGATATTATCTCCGAGAGTCAAGCCTATAGCAGCCTGAAAGCTTATCAGGTCTGCGCTGAACAGCGATATTGTTAAAGCAACTGTTGCGGCACTGCTGTGAATAAGCATTGTTGCAATCATACCAATAAACAGTGCCAGAAAAGGATTATGTCCGTACTGAATAAACAGCTGCCTTGCAGTCTCGCTGTCTTTTATATACGGCAAACTGGCATTCAAGGTCTTAAGTCCCAGGAACATAAGTCCGAAACCCATGATAGCTTGTCCCAAACTTCTTGTGCTGTCTTTCTTTGAGAAGGAGAAGATATAAAAGCCTATTGCAATTATCGGAAGGGCTATATATGTAAGCTTCAGGGACATCAGCTGTGCAGTTATAGTTGTACCTATATTTGTTCCATATATGATACCCACTGCCTGAGTAAGATTCATCAATCCTGCATTTACAAACCCGACAGTCATAACGGTAATTGCCGTGCTGCTCTGTACAAGCATTGTCAATATTGTGCCCACAAAAAAAGCTACATAAATGTTCTTTGTAAGTACGGAGAGTATTCTTTTCATAACCTTTCCGGAAGCCTTTTCCAATCCGCCGCCCATGAAGTCGACACCAAACATGAGCAAGGCGGTCCCACCGAAAAGGTTGAAAATTATCTGAAATGCTGTATTCTCAAGTATCAAGCTATTCAAGTCCGGCATAGGAATCCTCCATATTTGTTGATTAGGTATCCATTAGTATTATATATCATCTAACAATATAATAATATCACTATTTATATTTTTGTGTCGATATGCCTTATAAAAAACGCGTCGAACCCTATGCGAGACACGGGGATGCGGGACACGGGGACGTTTCTCCTGTCCCACTGAAGGTGGGACAGGAGAAACGTCCCCGTGTCCCGCGAAAAGAAACACCGCATTTGAAATGCGGTTTCAGTTTGCAGACAAAGCTCAAAATAGGAACAGCAATGTATAGTCAGAGCATACTTATACAGAAATTGTTAATGGCTCTTATGAGGCTCAACTTAGAAACAACCGTATGCGAGGCATGGAGGCCGAGCAAGCTGTCATTGTCACGGACGACCTTTGACAGCGTTAGGTTTTTCTTAGTTGAGCCGAATTAGAGCCATCAATTTTTGTATACCTATGCGAGACTATACTTGCTGTTCTTATATCGAAGGTTTATCATCAGTCTCACGCCGCATTTTATTGCGGTGTTGTATCATTCCGAAAAGCCGGCTCTCCAATAATAAGCTTCTGGGTTGAACCCACCTGGGAGAATATGAAAAGTGTATCAACCCCGCTGATGTCAATATCTATCTCAACAGTCTCCCCGGGCTTTAGCTGGAGGCTCTTCAGAACCACACCCTGCTTGTTGTCTTTCCTGATATCCATTGTCAATTCTTTTTTGGTATCTTCACTCAGGAATATCGATGCGGTAAAGCGCTTGTATTTTCCTTCAGGCTTCAAGTAGCAGCCGTAGTATACGCTGTTTAAAGGACTGATGTTTGCAATTCCCCATTTGTACGTCGTATCTGCGGTTGTAAGCTTATCTGTATCGGTAGTCACTATTGTCCGTGAGTAATCCTCATACATGCTGGTATCATCAATGGGGACGATCTGTGTTTTCCCGCCCAGCCATACGATTTTGTTGACTCCATCCCATTCAACCGCTATTCCGAGAGCGTCTCCCAGGGGCTTCACCGGCAGATATGTCCTGCCGTTATATATAAGGGGCTTCAAATAAGTTCCGTCATCGTTTTTGGGAGCAAAATCGTTGCCAAAAAGCTTCATTTTAATGGTGTTTGACAATATTGCCTTTACTTCCGTGTCAGCAGGCTCTCCGATTACTGCCATCATACCTGCAGTCAAAAGAATACAACACAGGAAACCTGCAAAAAATACCCTAATACTCCTAGACATAACAACACACCTTTCTGTTTAAATTTCATAGTATCCTACATTATATATGATAGATAAATAAAAGGTATGCTGCTTTATTATTGTTGCTGTACTTTTTATTCAAATTGCTGACTTGCCTTCATATATTCAGTTTTACACCACTGAAACATATCTGCAGCCGTTTTTTTCAGCTGTTTTTTTAAGCTCCGCCATCAACTCATCTGATGGAATACCGACTTTTTTGATATCGCCGGAAACTCCTACCGGCCTGAACCTTATCAGTTTGTACCGTATATCCGCATCCAATTTTGCAATTAGCCTGCTCACTTCAGCAACATTACGGTAATTGTCAAGAATTCCGGGAACTATAACAGTCCTTATTTCATATAGTTTTTGCTTATTTGCCAGGTATTCTGCATTCTTAAGCACTGTTGCATTGGACATTCCGGTAAGCATTTTGTGCTCTCCCTCATCATAGGACTTTATATCAAGCATTGCCTTATCCATAGCAAATGTCAGCTCCGGTTCCTTTGAAAAATCAATATAGCCGTTTGTATCAACATAAGCCGTAAGCCCCAATTTGTGCACCGCTTCAAAAAGCTCCGCAAGGAATTCCTTTTGCATGGTGCACTCGCCTCCTGATACAGTTATACCTGAAATAAAAGGCTTCACTTTCTCAACCGTTTTCATTACGTCATTTACTGTCATTGAAACAGCCTTTGGACTGCTTTTGCCGGGGCATGCCGCAAGGCAGGCATCACAACCTGTACAGTTTGCAGAATTCCATTCTATTGATCCGTTTCTGCTTCTTAATGCACCTGCAGGACATACGTCCAAGCATATTCCGCAGGCGGTACATCTGTTTATTGTCTCAGGATTATGGCAGTACAGGCAGTTAAAATTGCAGCCCTGAAAAAATATCACCGTACGGTTTCCGGGACCATCCACAGAGCTGAAGGGCAGTATTTTATTCACAAGTGCTTCAGCCATTGTGCCTTACCTTTCTTTCTAATATTCTGGAATTCTGTACTGCGCCAAGCCCCAATGCAACAGTGTCATGCAGCGCCTGCCTCCCTTGCTGAAGTGCTTTCATATCCGACTTCTTTACAAGATATCCGGTTATTCTGATTAAATCGCTGTCTGAAGCATAGAAGGATATATACCTCAGGCCTTCCGAAAAACCGCCTTTAATAATATCGAGCAAATAGGCGGGATTTCTCTTTACCGTCTCGTCAAAGCTGAACACATCTCCAATCCCTGAAGGGAAATATTTATGAAAGGGAGCACTCTGCAGCAGATGCTCATATATTTCCGGCTCCTCCCCAATGGGTATCCGGCATCCCGGGCTGATGCCGTAATCAGTATCTATCCCCACCTGGGCATGGAGCAGAAAACGGCCGTCGGTTGCTTTGCAGTATTGATTGTTATGCTCCGATACCAATTGATGCATCCTTTCTATTATTCTTTGCCCAAGGGCATTGGCAGCATCATTATGACCGAACCTGTCCTTTTGTTCCTTTGCCCCAAGCAAGTGATTCACACATTCCGCAAGCCCAACCATACCAAACATTGCTGTAAACCTGTCTTTATATATTAAGCTCTCATCCACAAGGAAGCTGCTTTCAAAGAAACCGCTTTCTTCAACAATAAACCTGATGCGCTGGTTCATAAATTCGCACATTTTAGAAACCGCTTCAGGAAGTACTTCTTCAAGGAAGTGCCCTGCGTTGTTTGATTGTTTTGCCAACCTTGCAAGTACCAGCCTTGCAAGAGTATAGCTTCCTCCCCCTATTGGCAGCCCGTTATAACAGCTGGCTATTGAATAATTGATACCAAAGTCATTAACAAACATCTCATGATTTGCAAAGCTGGGTTTTGCAGATACAAGGGCTGTTTCCACCGCTTCCAATGCAAATTCTTCAGGAGTATCCTTACTGTATTTGATTGTCAGGTTCGGGACAGCATCCTGAAGCTCTTTCTCAGCCCTTAAAATGAGTCTTCCTGCTTTTGTTGCCCCCGGGCCAATGTTCGCGTGGCAGAATGAATCGGTAACGGTACGGTCCAGGTGCATCAGGAATAACCTGACAGCTTTATATGCCTCCTCCTCGTCCTTAATAAAAGGCTCCAGCAAAGTATCCAGGTTCCCTACATACACAGGCATTGTAGTAACGGAGGGAACATGACTGTACAATATCAGCAGATTGTTCGTGGCTTCCCATATATCCCTGGCAGGCTTCAGTCTCAGGAACTCACTGCCTTGTCTCATAAACCTTTCATAGTCAGGTACTATGTAACGGGGCCTGTACGGCGCGTTTCCCTCATTCAAATCGCATATTATTCCTTCTCTTCTGTATTCCTGTATTTCTTTTGATATCGGAAGAACACTCAGGGTGTTTTCTGCAGCCCGGGCCAAGCTTACTATCTTTTGTTCATAAGTCAGTGTCCTGTCCTTTATAATATTTAATATACCGCTCATATTAACACCTTCCAAACATATTTCTATAATCTGTTAATCATATTATACCACTTATTTCCGCCGTATAAAAGAAAGGCACTGCCTTATGCAGTGCCCTCCTGCGGGATGTCCGAAGCTTTTTATTGCTAAATTCTTAATTTGGATATACTCTTTTGCATATCCTCAGCAAGCTTTGCCAGTTCCTGGCTGGCACCGGCGATTTCTGCCATTGACGAAGTCTGTTCCTCCACTGAAGCGGATGCCTGCTCGGTACCTGCCGCATTTTCTTCCGAAAGGGCGGACAGGTTCTGGATAATATCTATTATTTCATCCTTCTTCAGATTCATGGCTTCTCCGGTCTTATTCAAAGCACCTAATGCCTCTTTTGTCTTTTCTATGGCCTCTGAAATACCTTCAAACTTGGTCTTTGTTATTTCCACGCCTTCTGTCTGAGCTGCCGTCAAAGCCGCCGCCTCTTTCATTGTAGCTACCGCACTGTTCGTCTTATCTATCAGCTCTACAACTATCTCTTCAATCTCTTTTGTAAATTTGTTGGAATCCTCCGCCAATTTACGTATTTCATCCGCAACTACCGCAAATCCTCTTCCCGCATCCCCTGCCCTGGCTGCTTCTATCGCTGCATTCAAAGCAAGCAGGTTTGTCTGCTCCGCTATGCTTCTTATCATTTGGCTTGCATTCTCTATTTTTTTTGCACTGTTGCTGGTGTTCAGCACAACATTGTATATTTCTTTGGATGATTTATTGCTGGCTTCAGTTTTTTCTACAAGATCGTTTAAGGACTGGAATCCTTCATCTTTAAGATGTACAACTTTATTTGCCGCTTCGTTCAATATTTTCCTTTGAAGCTCTTCTTCAGCTATCATGCCGCCTATCTCATTCACCTTTACTGCACCGTTTTCAGTATCCCTTGCCTGATCACTGGTTCCTCTTGCCATTTCTTCAATAGTCCTTGCAACCTCTTCAGCGGACATTGACGCCTGCTGGCTTGTGGCAGTCAATTCTTCGGAAGAAGACGCCACCTGCTGCGAAGCATCCGCTATCTCCCTGACGAATCCTTTGAGGTTGTCTGTTATTGTTTGAAAAGCATTTGCCAGGATACCCAGTTCGTCCTTCCTCTTTTTCAGGTTTTCGGAAACATCCTGGGTAATGTCCAGCTCTGCTATCCTCTTTGCGTATCTGCTGGCCTCCATTATCGGTTTGGTTATAAAAAAACTGATGAAATATGTAAACACTATTCCCAAGAGAATTCCAACTGCTGAAACGATTAAAATCCAGAAATTCAACACTTTCACCGGCGCAAGCAAATCATCTTCAGGAATCGCTACTGCCACACTCCAATTTGTGTCCGGAACCGGTGTATAGGCGGCAATGCGCGTGCTGCCTTCAAAGTAATACGAAGCTACCCCTGTCTCTCCCTTTGTCATCTTATTCTCTGCAAGATCCGCCAGTTTTTTGTGTTCCGTCCTTTCCTTCCCATCCTCAATAATATTGAACTGTGTAGTTACATATTCAGCATTGGGATGTGCCATAAGCACTCCTGATTTATTTACTATATACGCATAACCGGTGCCCCCTGGCTTTATTTTGTTGGTAATATTCGTAATCTCCGTTCCGTCAACCACTCCGTATAATACGCCTTGTACGGCTCCGTTCCTTATTATAGGAGCAGCAACTATGATTGAAGGTTTATTTGTTGCCTTGCTTATCAGAACATCCGAAACATTTGATTTTCCGCTTGCCGCCAGCTTGAAATAGTCTCTGTCAGCGACATTAACAGGATTGCCTTTCAGTCTGGTGGCATTACCTTCCAAATCAGCAATCGCAAAGGTTTCATAACCGTTCCTTTCCGCTTCGGGCTGCAGGGTTGCCACCTTCTCTTCCCATGGAGTTTCATCAGTGAGTATCTTTTGAACTGCTACGGCTTCCATAAGAATGATTTTTTGGTCCAGAAAGCTCCGTACAAGCATTGATGCCTCCTGTGCCGCCACCTCCATGGAACGTTTCCCCTCTTGAGTTACGGCATCTGCAGCTCTGTCATATGCTGCATATCCCAGAATCGCACATACCGCTGCTAATATTAAACCAAAGTATATTATCAACCTTGTCCTGATAGACTTCATACAATTCCCTCCTCAAAATAGTGATTTAATTGTATTACTTTTACAAGATTCATAATTTTCTGAATTAACTTTACATTACTTCATTATTCTACATTTAACGACATAATCCTGCATTTTTTTACTAGGTTTTTTTTATTCAATAAAAAATGCGTCTCACGACGTATTTTATCGCCAGAGAACCCTATGGTTCCCTTCGATGGATGCAAGCATCCTGAGCACCCTCCTTTATCGGCAGGGGGCTTCACCCCCTTGCATACCCCATTGTATAGGAAAGTATACTTTCCTATACAATAAAAAAAGCACCATAGATTTTTTATGGTGCTTTTGATTCTATGCTCTCCAGATATGCCACAAATGGTTGTTCTGCCCTCTGGCGAATACATCCAGGCGGTTGCCTCCCCAGGATACTGCTGCGGGATCTGAGGTCAGCACACCTCCAAGGGGACTCCAACCGCTCCATCGGGTTCCGTTCCAGGTTCTGATCATCAGTTCATTTCTCTGCCCTCTTGCAAAGACTTCAAGGCGGTTGCTTCCGGTAGATGCCGCAGCTGGCCCGGAAGTTATCTGCCCTCCGCCAAGATCCTCCCAAGCGCTCCATCGGGTTCCATCCCAGTATTTATGCCAAAGGGACTGATTCTGCCCTCTCCCGAATACGTCTATTCTGTTCGGCCCCCAGGATACTGCTGCAGGTGCTGAAGTCAGCACTCCTCCCAGATCCTCCCACTCGCTCCAGCGGATACCGTCCCAATATTTGTGCCACAAGGATTGATTCTGTCCTCGTGCAAATACATCCAATCTATTTGCCTGCCAGGATGCAGCTGCAGGTTCGGAAGTAATGATGCCTCCAAGATCCTCCCATGCACTCCAACGGATACCATCCCAATAAATATGCCACAATGCCTGATTCTGTCCCCTTGCAAATACATCTATCCTATTTGTTCCCCATGATACCGCTCCCGGCCCTGTTGTCAGAATCCCGCCCAGGTCTTCCCATGCACTCCAGCGGGCACCGTTCCAATAAATATGCCACAATGCCTGGTTTTGCCCTCTAGCAAATACATCCAGACGGTTAGGCTGCCAGGATGCAGCTGCAGGTGCGGAAGTCAGTATTCCCCCAAGGTCTTCCCATTGGCTCCAGCCTGTACCTTCAGCTACTTCAATATTTTCCAGCGTAAATTGAATTATATCCCTCATTATTTGATTTATACGGGCATTAGGAACTCCTTTTCGTCTAAGTATGGTGAAGGCATACGGATTATCCCGTCGAAGCGCATTCAGAAGTGCATTTGTTCTCTGCTCTATAGTCCCATTATAATTGTTTGCATTTCTCAATACATATATTACTGTGTTTCTAAATATGTTACGCGTATCTGAACGCCGCACCCCGTACCTTTCAAGCTCTTGATAGTGGCCGGCAAACCTCCTGTTAATAAGCGACATGATGCGGCTGACATCCTGCGGCCTTTGCCTCATACCGTCATAGCCATACTCGTCATATTCATCCTCAAAGTACAATTCATCGTAATACTCTTCAATGAAGGAGTCATCATACTCTGTATCCTCCGTTAAATTTTGGAACGGACAGATGTAAAACGGATTCATAGGGCACATATAAGGATTCTTGTACAATTTAATTCCTATCTCCTTTCTCCACAAACGTATCATTACATAATATGCAGCATAACTCCGAATGGTTAAAAGGAAATGCAGATAGAAATGCACTGTATCCGTTATGAAGATACAGTGCATTTACTTTTTTTATCAATCATTTTCCTCTCCGGACGTACCTCTAATTAGCTATGGCATCTTCAAACCGTACATAATTCAGCAGCTTGCTTTCCTTATACAGCCATAAGCCTACAAATCCTTCATCAATAAGTTTTCTCTGAAGTTCAAAATCACCGATAGGTATGCCAAAATTCTGGCTTACTTTTCTTACCGCCCTTGGCTCCAGATTTCTATGAAGAATAAACCTCCACATTCCGTCCTTTCCATCTTTTTCTGAACCGTACTTTTTCTTAAGTGCTTTGATTCTCAATCCGTTTTTTATAATATTGTAAAGGCTGTAGATATTCTGGGGTGATACAGTACAAAGCAAATGACTGTACCCAAAATCCTTAATCATTGGTATGGCTTGCTGCAATGTCAGACTCTGCAATGAGTTGCCTCTGTATTCGGGATGCACAACTGTCGTTTCAAGATGAGCTACCTTTGCCAATTCTTGCCTCGGCATATTAATATCATTACCAAGATTTTTTTCAGAGCATCCCGGGAAACCTATATACCTGTATGCAATAATATCTCCTGTTTTGTTGAATACTCCGATTATCTTCGCTCCCTGTTTCATATCATCATACATTTCTTCATAAGAATCCATGTACAGAACCTGCTTATTAGGAAGCTGCTCATATACATATTTCTGGAGTGCAACTGCATCTCCAAGCTCCTCCGGAGTAATTATCCTCATAACGTATTCATCTTGTTCCTTGCTTTCATTTATATGCCTGGTCAGTTGTCCTTTTTTCAATATAGTCATATGCTAGCCTCCTTTCAAAATTCTCTGACTGCTGTACAAGTAGTTACATTATCTGACAACTTATGCAATTTCTTTAAGTTGTCTCTTTTATCTAATATTATCACAGGCAACTCGTGTTTGTCAAGCAAGTTGTCAGATATTTCTTAAAAAAAATATTGCTTGCAATGAAAGCAAAAAAAGCCTGATATGAAACCATATCAGCTTAAGTTTTTACTTTACATATTTAGCAACTTTTTCAGATATCTCCGCATCGCTTCCCACATAAAGAATAATGTCATTGGGAAAGAACACCATCTTGGGCCCCGGCGAAAGATACAGGTGCCCGGAACGATTTATTCCTATTATTGTCGCCCCTGTGTGATTCCAGAAACGCACTTCGCCGATGGTTTTTCCCACCAAGTGGCTTTTTTCAGGTATTTTTAGCTCCAAAGGAAATATTATTCCAATATTTCTAAGAAGCATCGCCTGTTCAATAACGGAATCCAATCGTTCAAGAACCTGCTTTTCAAGTGCCTGCTTTTCCTCCATTAATTTGACAATCTCTTCCCGCATGGAAAGTATTCTGTCCTTTGATTGATGTTCTTTTATGAAGTTATTGGCTGCATCTTTTGATTTTATTAATATACCTTTTTTTTCTATTACATTTACAACCTGCAGTTCTTCCAACAGCTTCAATGCACGTCTTATTGTCTCCGGAGAAACGCTGTATTTGCCGGAAAGTGTAGACCTCCCTTTAACCATTTCGCCGACTTTCCATTCCTCATTGAGAATACTGTAAGCTATATCCAGTGCTATCTTCTCATATTTTGCAGCCGGTATTTTATCTTCCCCATGGCTTTTTAGATTCATTTCAACACCCTCTGAATTGTAAATATTGGTATTAATTATTCCTTACTATAATTCTTGTATTTTTTACACCAATTGTCAAGCATATAATATGACCTGATGTTTTAGTTCTGTTCCTGCACCACAGCGTCTCGGTGCCTGGCGTCCAGATTTTTCAATTCCCTAATAAGAAAAATTCCTGTAATGACCGACGATGTCAGGTCTGACGCAGGCCCTGCCATAAGCAGTCCTTCCAGGCCGAAAAATAGTGGCAGTATAAGCAGTGCCGGTATGAGAATCAATACTTGCCGTGAAAGGCTCAGGAATGCCGCATGCTTCGGTTTGCCCACCGCCTGAAAATAATTTGCCGATACAATTTGAAATCCGATAATCGGAAGAAATATCAGGTAGATTGAAATCGCTCTTGTTCCAAAATTCAATAAATCCTTATCCGTTCTATTGAATAATAATATCAGTTGTGACGGAAATACTCTTGTGAGTATAAATCCAATAGTTGTTATAATTGTTGCCGCAGCAACTGCAAGTTTCAAAGCTTTCTTCACCCTGTCAAACTTAAGTGCCCCGTAATTATATCCTATAATGGGCTGGGCACCCTGATTGATACCAAATATCGGCATAAGTATCAGCATAGCAATACTCATTATAACACCCATTCCCGAAACGGCTATATCGCCTCCGTATATTACAAGGCTTTTGTTCATGATGGCATTCAGGACGCTTGCGGCCATCTGCATGAAGAATGTTGCAGCTCCCAGGGAAACGATTTTAACTACTATCGGCGTATGCAGCCTGAGGTTTTTTGTATGTACCTTTAAGGTGCTTCTGCCGCCAAAGAAATGATACAACACCCATGACGTTGATACAGCCTGTGACAAAACAGTTGCAATAGCTGCACCTCTAATGCCCAATCCGAATACAAAGATAAATATAGGATCCAATATGGTATTCAGAATCGCTCCGATTATCATCGTAAACATAGCAATTCTGGGATTCCCTTCTGCCCTGATAAAGTTGTTCATCCCAAAGCCGACAGTCTGTATAACCGTTCCTAAAAGTATTATGCTTAAATATTCTTTTGCGTATGGAAGTACTGCTGCGCTGGCGCCAAAAATCCTTAACAGCGGTTCAATAAAAATCAGACCTGTACCGGAAATTGTCATCGATGTAATAACAAGCATTACTACTGCATTTCCTAAAATCAGCTCCGCCTCTTCCTTCCTCTGCTCTCCAAGCCTTATAGAAATCAGAGAGTTCGCCCCGATTCCGATAAGCATTGCAAAGGCCATAATAACAAGCATAATCGGAAAGCCGATGGTTATCCCTGCTATTCCCAGGGGGCCTACGCTATTCCCTATAAAAATCCGATCCACTACATTATATAATGCATTTACCAGCATCCCGACAATCGCAGGAATTGAAAACTTCAGCAGCAGTTTGGATATCTTTTCTTCGCCCAATTGTTTCGATGTGTCCATATATTAACTCCCACTCTAAAAAATAATATGTCTTTAACAATAACTTTCTTTAATAATACAGTATCTCCATAATACTAGTGAATAGTTCTATAATCAAGAAAAACTTTAAAAAACTTTTGAGACACATGCGGCTGCAATGCAAAAGAATAATGCGACATAAATATAAGTTTGTAGTCATACTCCCAGAGCAATAGCCTTGTATACCGACTCACACGATATTAGCTTTGGACAGAATCAGAGCTTGATACTTGTAAAATCCTGACGCACATAAACCCAACCTCCTGTTGGTATGTGCTGGATTTACCTCACGTAAATCCCACGGATTTTACTGCGCATCTTCACTCGATTCTGTTGCCCAAAGCTAATAAGTGCTAGCTGTTATACAAGGATAGTGCTCTGCAGGATGACTACAAACTTCAAATGCGCCGCATTATTCGAGCCACGCGCCACGCACCCGGAGAATGCACACAGTTATAAGTCTGCATAACCAAGCAAGAGCTTGTATAGTATAGCAGGGCACACTTTTATGATTTTGGCAACAGGCCTCTGATATGGCTTTGGTAAAAAGTTCGTGAAGCCGGTAGGAGGCCGGCTTAGGTGTCTCGGGTCATGGAGGACCTTTTGACACCGGTAGAACTTTTCCAAAGGCATATCAGTAGTCCTGTCAAAATTATAATCTGTGTGCCTCGATATACTATACTGTCTCTTGCGGAGGGTTATGCAGACTTCAGTTATGTCGCATTATACTTCTATTCCGCTATGTCTCTGTGATACTCCTGCAAAGATTTAATCTTTTTCCCATGAAATCCATTTTTTATATATGCCGCAATTCCCTTTGCGCTTGCCAGAGCCGCGGTCATTGTGGTTATATACGGCACCTTGCGCTTTATCGCAATCTTGCGGATATAAGAATCATCGAATTCGCTCAGTCTGGTTTGAGGTGTATTGATTATCAGGTTTATTTCATCGTTCTCCATGCTGTCAGCTATGTTTGGCCGGCCTTCGTATACCTTATTGACCTTTTCACAGCTGATTCCTTTTTCTTGAAGGAATTTGCAGGTTCCTTCCGTAGCAACGATTTTAAAGCCTATCCTCGAAAATTCTCTGGCAGCCTCCAGAACGTCAGGCTTATCTGCATCATTTACACTAATAAGCACTGTTCCTGAAGAAGGAAGTAATTCCTGCGTCGCTTCCTGAGCCTTATAGTATGCCAATTCGAATGAATCCGAGATGCCTAATACTTCCCCGGTAGAACGCATTTCCGGGCCCAATACCGGATCGACCTCAGGAAACATATTGAAGGGCAGGACTGCTTCCTTAACTCCGTAGTGAGGTATTTTTTTATTTGCAAGGCCGTCCAAGGAGTATCTTCCTCCCAAGCAGTCAGCCATGATTATTCTTGTGGCAATACGTGCCATTTGTATATTGCAGACTTTAGAAACAAGGGGAACAGTTCTTGAGGCCCTCGGATTGGCTTCCAAAACATAAACCTTGTTATCCGCTATGGCATACTGCATGTTCATAAGGCCGATAACATTCATCTCCCTGGCAATCCTTCCGGTATAGTCAACAATAGTTCTGATGTGCTCTTCAGAAATACCTACGGGAGGAATAATACATGCGGAATCTCCTGAATGAACGCCGGCATACTCAATATGTTCCATTACTGTCGGCACAAATGTATCTGCTCCGTTGGAAATTGCATCTGCCTCCGTTTCAATGGCATGCCCGAGGAATTTATCTACCAGAATCGGCCTTTCGGGAGTGACTCCAACCGCCGCAGCCATATAGGTGCATAGCATTTCCTCGTCATGTACTATTTGCATTCCCCGCCCGCCCAATACATATGACGGACGAACCATTAAAGGATAACCTATTTGATTTGCTATGGCTATGGCTTCTTCGGCATTTACCGCCACACCCGACTCCGGCATGGGAATGTCAAGCTTATCCATAATTCTGCGGAATCTGTCCCTGTCCTCAGCCAGGTCTATGGTTTCCTGGGAGGTTCCAAGAATCCTTACACCGGCCTTTTCCAGATCCCCCGCAATATTGAGAGGAGTCTGGCCTCCGAATTGAACTATCACTCCCAGAGGCTTTTCCTTCTCATAAATGCTTAATACATCCTCCACTGTCAGGGGCTCAAAGTAAAGCTTATCAGATGTATCATAATCAGTTGAAACAGTTTCAGGGTTGCAGTTGACCATTATCGTTTCATAGCCTAAATCTCTAAGTTCAAAGGCTGCGTGAACGCAGCAGTAATCAAACTCAATTCCCTGGCCAATCCTGTTGGGGCCTCCTCCAAGAATCATGACTTTTGGTTTGTCCGTTACGGAAGTCTTATCGGATATGTTATAGGAAGAGAAATAATAGGACGCATTCTCAACACCGCTTACAGGCACTGCCTCCCAACCCTCTGTCAGGCCTAATCCGGTTCTTTTCCTTCGGACTAATGCCTCTGACACATCAAGAAGCTGGGCCAGATACCGGTCGGAAAAACCATCCTTTTTGGCCTTGATAAGCAGTTCATCCGGCAGTTCGCTTCCTTTGCACTTAAGTATTTCCTCTTCAAGCAGGACAAGCTCCTTCATCTGCTCTATGAAATAGGGTTTTATATGCGTCAGCTTATAAAGCTGTTCAACATCAGCACCCTTGCGCAATGCTTCATACATAATGAACTGCCGCTGGCTGGTCGGCTCAGTCAGCATGGAAAGAAGTTCATCAAGAGTATTATTATTGAAATTCCCGGCAAAGCTCAAGCCGTAACGATTGATCTCCAGGGAACGGATTGCCTTCTGGAAAGCCTCCTTATAGCTTTTCCCGATGCTCATAACCTCCCCGACCGCACGCATTTGGGTTCCCAGTTTATCCTGGGCTCCGGGGAACTTTTCAAAAGCCCAGCGGGCAAACTTTATTACAACATAATCTCCTGATGGGGTATATTTATCCAGGCTCCCGTCCCTCCAATAAGGAATCTCATCAAGGGTAAGGCCGGCTGCAAGCATGGCGGATACGTAAGCAATAGGAAAGCCCGTTGCCTTTGAGGCCAGTGCCGAGGAACGCGAAGTGCGGGGGTTTATTTCTATAATTACAACCCTTCCGGTTCTTGGGTCATGAGCGAACTGGACATTAGTTCCGCCAATTACCTCAATAGCTTCCACCACTGAATAAGCGTACTCTTGCAAGCGCTGCTGAAGCTCAGGACTGATTGTGAGCATCGGAGCGGCACAGAAGGAATCTCCCGTATGCACTCCAATAGCATCAATATTTTCGATAAAGCAGACTGTAATCATCTGATTCTTGCTGTCCCTCACTACTTCAAGCTCCAGTTCCTCCCAGCCCAGAACCGATTCTTCAACCAGAACCTGCCCCACCATGCTGGCAGCAATTCCGCGGCTGGCAATAGTCCTCAGTTCTTCAGCATTATATACCAGGCCGCCGCCTGTGCCGCCCATTGTATAAGCAGGCCTGATAACCACAGGATACCCAAGCTCCCCTGCAATTTTCTCAGCTTCGGAAACGCTGTAGGCTGCCTTGCTGCATGGCATATCAATCCCAAGCCTGTTCATTGTCTCTTTGAAAGCAATGCGGTCCTCTCCGCGTTCAATGGCATTTATTTGAACACCGATAACCTTTACGCCGTATTTATCCAGGATGCCGCTCTTATAAAGCTCCAGGCAAAGATTGAGAGCTGTCTGGCCTCCCAGATTCGGCAGTATTGCATCAGGCCTTTCTTTATCAATTATTTCCGTGAGGCTTTTGGTGTTAAGGGGTTCAATGTAGGTCGAATCTGCAATTCCCGGGTCGGTCATAATAGTAGCGGGGTTGGAATTGACCAGTACGATTTTATAGCCCAAGTTTCTCAGGGCTTTGCAGGCTTGTGTCCCGGAATAGTCAAATTCACAGGCTTGCCCGATAATGATAGGACCGGATCCGATAATCAGAATTTTATTTATGTCAGTTCTTTTCGGCATATAAATCCTCCTATTACTGTAGTTAATAAGTCATGGATGTAAATAAGGATAGCAAAGAGATTCACATATGAACACTCCTTGATATCCCATGATCCGGAAAAGGTCTGCACATATATTTCCTCCTTTCTGGCCTCGCAGGACCAATTTAAAGTTTGAAATTACTGTTTGAAAATATAAACCTATATGCATATATATAATATAATATGTATATTTATGCTTGTCAATATTTTTTTGCCTGTAAGTAAAAAAAGACATGGAGACTTTTCTTATGCCCCCACGCCCTTTGTTACTCTATCCGCTTTATGTGTCCTTTGGATATTTGCTTAGTGAAAATGTTATAATATAGCCCATGATGAAAAGCAAAATGCTGATTAAATATTCAGAACTGAATGAAATGCCCGGAAATATCGAAATTATAGAGCCGATTACAAATCCAATCACGGCATAATATGTAAAACCGTATGCTTTTTTGAACAAAAGGCTTATGAACTTGGCAAATAGAATTATGCTGAATACAAATCCTGTCCCTACAGGTACAAGAATTGACAGATTAATATTTGCAAGTCCGTCAAGAACTATCTGATATGCTCCAAAATACATCAGCACAAAGGAAGCACTGATTCCCGGCACTATCGTCCCTACTCCTATAATTGCACCGTATAAAACAAGCTGAAGCATTCCCGGTGCTGCATCAGGAATAATGTCGATTCCGGCATTTTCCAGCACTACTGTTATTATTGTGATTCCAAATGCAATTATACAGGGAATAATGTATATGCCTTTAAAGCCTTTCTTGTTGGCCTGCCTGAAAACTAAAGGAAGCGTTCCCAGCATAAGCCCGATGAAAAGGTATTTGACCTGAACCTCATAGTATTGAAAAAGGTATTGCATTATTTTGCTGAAACCGAGTACCCCCACACCGCCGCCAAGTGCAATAGGGAAAAAGAATACTGCGTTTTTCTTAAAATCCTTGAAGACATCCGCAATGGCATCGGTTATCCTCTCATATAATCCAAATATTACGGCAATTGCTCCTCCGCTTACCCCGGGAGCAACGCCGCCTATCCCTATCAATACTCCTTTTACGAAATATGAAAAAAATTTCAATTCTGTCTCACTCACCTTTATGCTTGCATTTTCTGCTTATAAATACTCATTCCTTAATATGCATCTCTTATAACATTCTACACTATTTCTGTTCAAATCAAAAGCACTGTATGCCAAAACACAGTGCTCCGTTACATACTATTCGTTAATTCCCTGTTTTATAAGCTGCACAAGCTTTCTTACAGCTTCTTCCTCATCCGGTCCCTCAGCGGATATTGTTAATTCGGTTCCTTTTGTAACACCCAATCCCAGCACAGAAAGAATTGACTTTGCGTTGACTTTCTTTTCCTCCTTCTGTATAGTCAGGTCGGATTTGAATTTCGCTGCTGTGTTTACGAAAACTGATGCCGGCCTTGCGTGTAACCCTGTTTCGTTCAATATCGTCACCTTTTCTGTTATCATAATGCCACTCTCCTAAATATATTCAATTTTTAACTGCTTCATAATGCTCCTTGAATACTCAAGAACCTCTTCCGGGGTCTCCAGCTCAAGGGCATGACAAGCTATTTCCTTTGCTTTTTCATAGGATACATTCCGTATAATACTCTTTATTACAGGTATTGACGCCGCACTCATACTATACTCATCAAGGCCCAGCCCCAAAAGTATTATAGCTGCTTCACCGCTCCCTGCCATACCTCCGCACATTCCGGTAAATATACCATGTCTGTGGGATGCGTCTATTACATGCTTTATAAGCTTCAGTATCCCTGGATGAAGGGGTTGAAACAGCTTTGACACCTTAGGGTTCATTCTGTCCACCGCCAGGGAATACTGGCACAAATCGTTGGTACCTATACTAAAAAAATCCGCCTCTTTAGCTATTGTATCTGCAGTTATTGCTGCAGACGGTATTTCTACCATTATTCCTACTTTTATATCTTCATTGAATTCAATGTTTTCCCTTCTTAATTCAGACTTTGCCTCTTCCAGAACCTCCTTTGCCGCCCTTAACTCTCCGACTCCGGAAATCATCGGGAACATAATCATTATATTTCCATATGTGCTTGCCCTAAGAATGGCTCTCAGCTGCGTCTTGAATATATCCTTCCTCTCCAGGCAAATTCTTATTGCCCTCCACCCAAGAAACGGGTTCATCTCCTCAGGCAGTTCCAGGTATCTAAGCTTTTTATCTCCTCCGATATCCAGTGTCCTTATTATTACCGGCTTACCTTCAAATGCTGCCGCAGCTTTCCTGTATACCTCAAACTGTTCCTCCTCAGTAGGCAATGAGTCCCTGTCCATGTATAAGAATTCAGTTCTGAAAAGTCCTACTCCATCTCCGCCCCTTGCTATTACACTTTCAATATCCTCCGGTGTTCCTATATTACCCGCTATCTCAACCTTCCTTTCATCTGTCGTAACAGCGGGCAAAAAGGCTGAGCCTTCAAACTTCTTTCTTTGTTTTTTATACTCGTAGATTTTCAGCTTATATTCCTCTTTTAGCCCTGTATCAGGATTAATAATTACCTTTCCTTCCGTCCCATCAATTATAATATAATCACCATTTTTCACTTTTTTGCTTATGTTGCCCAAGCCAAGTACAGCCGGAATACCCAGGCTTTTGGCCATAATTGCTGCATGTGAAGTTCCTCCTCCTATATCAGCAGCAAAACCCAATATAAGGTTTCTATTCATAGAGGCTGTATCAGAAGGAGTCAAATCATGAGCCACTACAATTACAGGACTGTCAATTTTCTTCAGCTCATCAGAGGGAGTTCCTGTAATATTTCTTATAAGCCTGCTGCTGACATCTTTAATATCCGCAGCTCTTTCCCTCATATAGTCATCCTCTATTTGTCCAAATATCGATATATAAAAATCCGCTGCTTTCCGTACCGCATAGGCAGCATTTAAATTATCAGCCCGTATGGATTCCCTGACAGTCTCCAAAAATTCAGGATCCTCAAGCATCATCATATGAGCATCAAATATCATTGCCTTACTCTCATCAAGCTCTGAAAGCACCTTCTTTTTAAGCTCCTCAATCTGAGCTTTGCTTTTTCTTATTCCCTCATCCAGTTTGCAAAGCTCTGCCTCTGCCTCTCCGGAGGATATTCTTCCTTCATTTGATTCAACTTGGTCATTATTGTATATGTAAGCCCTCCCGGCTGCAATCCCTTCTGAACCGGCAATACCGTCATATATCACGAGTATCCCTCCAATATTGTTTTAGTATTGGACAATTATCTTCCTATCGCAGCTTCCAGTTTTCCAGCAGGTATTTCTCTGCATCTTTACACCATAACCCGCCGTTGCTGCTGACTATATCAGCCAGCTTAGCAAAATGAGGATTGCTTTTGCCTTTCTTTTCAAAGTCGCTGATAGCAGTCAATTCCATATCAATATGTGTATATATAAGCTTCTTTCCGCCGGATATCCCGGGCAGGTTTAAAACCGTATCGGCAACCGAATCCAAACCGCCAATATGGGTAACCATGACGGCTGGATTAATAAGCCCCTGCTCTGTCATCCTCAAGGATTCAATCAAGTCATCGGTATTTCCTCCGGTGGTGCCCATAACATGAGTAGAAGCATAGTGAATATTGTAAAGGTTCAGCTCTGCGGAAAAATTTGTGTCCGTTGGCCCTGCAAAGAAATTAAGGCATCCGTCCCTGGCCAGAATACTGTCCCCCTGTTCAAAAACTGACTTGATTGGTGCGAATACAAATACATCGTCATATCCATAACCGCCGGTCAGGGATTTAAGGTAATCTTTAACGTTATCTATTTTTGCAGTATTGACGAATATTAACTCTACACCGCATTTCCTTGCTTCTTCTTCGGTAAAAATCTTCTTTGCACGCTCAATTCTCTCCTCATCTATATCTGTAACTACTAAGAATCCCGGCCTTCTGTCGCAATGAAGTGCATAATCCACTGCTCCAAGCCCCATAGGCCCTGCGGCAGCCAGTAATGCCATCCTTCCTCCCTCTGCTATACCCATTTTATGAGTATAATTACCCATTTCAGTATGATAATTTGCATGGAAAGCACCTATTATGCAGGACATGGGCTCTGCCAAGGATGCCTCATAATAAGTCTCCCCCTCATAGTTTAAAAGACAGCCTGTCTCCATTACTTCCGGAGGTATGATGCAGTATGTGGCATCTCCTCCGAAATACATGTATGAATACCCCGGAGACCTCATTGATCCCTTGTAGTTCAATGCCGGCTGCTGTGCGAACTTGCTTCCTTCCCTGAACTCCCCCTTCCACTTGGAACCTACCTTGATTATATTTCCGGAAAACTCGTGTCCGATAATTATAGGATTCTCCGAAACATCCTGTGGTACCCTTTTGTGCTTCTTGCCCAGTATTGCAGCTTTGTATGTTGACATACAAACGCTGTCGGAAATTACTTCTACCAGTATTTCGTCATCCTTTATTTCCGGAAGCCGGAAGGTTTCCAGACGCAAATCATTTTCTCCGTATAATCTGACTGCCTTTGTCTCCATAAATCTGACCTCCAAATATTCATTTCATGTAACTGAAGCGTACCTGTCCCTCATAGCGCAGTATTTCTTCAAGCACCGGGGGTTGTGTACCATTGGTGGCAACATTTGCTGCACTTGCCGCAACGGAAAGAGTTACAGCTCTTTCAAAGGAGTATCCCCTCTGCAGTGCAAGTGCAAGAGCCCCGACCATGGCATCTCCTGCTCCCACTGTACTTCTGACATCCACCATTAGCCCATGAGCGTATATAGCATTGCTTCTATCAACAAATACAGCTCCATCTGCTCCAAGAGATACCACAACAATTTCTGCTCCTGTCTCAAGCAAGCTTTTTGCTGCTTTAACAATCTCATCTCTGCTTTCAAGCTTTCTGCCTAACAATCTTTCCAATTCGTTGATATTAGGCTTTACCAAATAAGGTTCTGCTTTTATGCCTTCCCGAAGAAGCTCTCCGTCCGAATCCAGAAGCACTCTTGCACCGGACTTCTTTCCTCGCTCTGTCCACTCTTGATAAATACTCTTAGGCACATTTGCAGGTACGCTTCCGGATAAAACAAGTATACTGTCACTGTTTATTTCCGAAAAAACCTTCTTTTCCATAAGGTTCAGTTCTTCTGCGGAAAGATATGTACCCGGTTCATTTATATCCGTATTGGTTCCGTTCAGCTTATCAACTATCTTGATATTTATTCGTGTCTCTCCCTTTATGAATAGAAAGTCGTTATCTATACCCAAATAATCAAGGTAACTTTTTATATATTCACCATTGCTGCCTGCAAGAATTCCTGTTGCCAGGCTGCTTCCGCCCAAGGCCTTTATTGTTTTTGAAACATTGATGCCCTTTCCTCCTGCATCAAGCCTGATTGAAGAAATTCTGTTAACAGCGCCTATCCTGAAATTATCTATCTCCAATGTTTTATCTACGGCCGGATTCATAGTAACCGTCTTTATCATCTAAATTCCACCCTCTGACAGTATTGATATAATATGCTCCTTATTCACTGCAGTCCTGAGTTTTTCGACATTCTGCTCATCCTGGCAGGCTAATGCAATTTCCGAAAGTATTTCAAGATGCTCATTGTTTAACCCGGCAATGCCAATAATTATATATGCAACATTTCCTTCTCCGAAATCAACTCCCTTGGGATACTGCACAACCACTATCCCGGATCTCTTAATATGCTTAATATAGTCTGAGGTGCCATGAGGTATTGCAATTCCGTTGCCTATATAAGTTGTAATGTCATTTTCTCTTTTTTTCATGCCCTCTATATATTCCATATTCACATATCCGTTGTCCGCCAATAGCTTGCCCGCTCTTTCAATGGCTTCATACTTGCCCTCAGGCTCAACATCAAGCATTATATTGTTCTCATTCAAAATATTGCTGTTCATCAACTTTCCTCCCTATTGATTATTTCTATCAGCTTGTTTCTAATATCTTTTATATCTCCGAACCTTAATATATTTATAACGCTTTCCTCTTGTACAAGGGATGCACTGATTTTTCCCAACAGTTCCAAAATATAATCGCTCTCGTTTTTCCGTGCAAGCATAACCAATATGGTATCCACATTTTCCATTGAAAAACCGGCGCTTTTCATTCCGATATAATTCTCAAGCCTAAAAACTCCCACAAAAGGCATATCTATTTCTTCTGTCCGAATATGAATCAAGGCCACATGACTGCCCGGAATTACAACACTTCCCTTTTCTTCCCTCATTCTTATCTGATACTCTACCTTATCTGTTTCTGTTATCAAGTTGAATTCAAAAAGCTCATACACAATCTTCTTTATCATTCCTTCCATGCTATCGGAAGAAATGTTCCTCAGCTTGAAGTTCTTCAACATATTGTCCGCCGCACTGAAATCAGCTTCAGTCTCGGCTATTTCACCCTTAAAAGCTCCTGAGCCAATATTTTTCAGACTGCTGCTTTCTCCTGTTTTACTCTTAATCAAAGTTCTTATCCTGTCAATGTCCCTATTTGGAAGAAATGGCGATATTACAATTATATCAGTGTCATACCTCTTACTGACCTCAACGGTGGACAGTATAATATCATAATTTCCATGTATTTTCCCCTCCATTTCTCTTAAGGAGCATACGTCTATACCATCAATCTCAGGGAATTTCCTTTTGAGCTTTCCCAGCAATATCTTTGCGGTGCTTATGCCATTAGGGCATATTATCAATACCTGCAGCCTGCTTTCAATACCCTGCTGCCTTTCTATAGCTGCACCGATATGCATTGTTACATAGCCTATCTCATTGTCCGGAATAATCAAATTATATTTTGAGAAAACATGCCTGCATGAATAATCCACAGCATAAAACAAATCCCTGTAATACTCCTTTATTTCATTAATTACAGGATTCCTTACCTCCAGGCCCATTGTCAGTCTGTACAGCGCCGGGCTCAGGTGCTGTTTGAGTCCTGCCATAAGCTGGTTATCGCATTCTATTCCTGTATTTAGCCTCTTGTTTATCAAATATATAATTTCGCGGATAGTGTCATCAATATCAAAGCCAAGCTCTTTGGGTACCTTGTCATCCTTATATATACCGCTGTTTCCCGTCAAATGAATTGCCAAATATGCAAGCTCATTATCAGGAAGCTTGATTTCATTTTCTTTAAGTATTCGCTCTACATCCTTTATAAAGTAATAATCATTTGAATTCAAAATGTCTGTTACAATATAGTCGGGAAGTTCAATGGGCATTCCGCTTCGAGTCCTCTCAATTGCCAGAAGCATATGTATAAAAGCACTGAAATAGTCCACATCGTTGTTCTTCAGCATTTTGCTTTCAGAATACAGCGTTTTCAATATGGTTTTCACATTGGAAACCAATTCTTCTCCGAATGTAACGCTAAAAAAGGCATGGAGTGAATAATCATTATTGTTTTCATACAAAAACGCAAGAAGCTCGCTTATGGACTTATAGTTGTACAGAAGCTCAACAAAGGCATTTCTCTTATTCCAACAGGAACCGATTATTTCAAGTCCGTAGCCTCTTCTTCTAATTAGCTTCAAATTCTTTGTCCTAAGCCAGCTTTCAATCTTGTCCAGATAAAAAATTACCGTGCCTTCCACCACATTGAATTGGCAGCTGAAATATGCTGATTTTATAGGTTCATGGGAAAGCAGAAGCTGTGCTGTTATAAGCACCTGTCTTTGCTCCTGGGTAAGCAGCCACAAAAGCGGAACTCTGTCAAATAACTCCCGAATTGTATTAATATCTTTCTGGCCTCCAATTATGTGAAGCCTCCCTCCCCGGTCAGAAATGCGCAGTCTATACTGCTTAAGCCATACATTTATGGAGGATACTTCCCTCAATATAGTGCGCTCACTTACATCTATCTGCTGAGATAGGCCCTTTACGGTCAAAGGGCCTTTCTCAATCAGATTATTCAATATGAACTTTTGTCTGACTGTAAAGCTATCCATACGTTCACAACCTTATTTTTCTTATGCTGACTTATTTCTTGAACCTGCTCACATAATCATCATAAGCAGCGTGCTCCAGGAAGTTCCTAATGGTTATGATTTCCGCACCCGGAACTACCTGAGCTGCTCTTGCTGCAAGGCTCTCCTGAGTGAATACAACATCCGTATCCGGAGGTATCTGATTAACCGCAAAATGCTTTACTTCTACATCAAAGCCTGCTTCTTTAAACTTTTTCTTTAGTATGGATTCTCCCATTGCCGATGAGCCCATACCTGCCTCGCATGCGAATACTACCAACTTCGGAATCACTGCATTTGCAGCCCTCTGTCCTTTGCTTTCGGATTTCATCTTTGAAACCATATTTTTGGCTATATCCAATGAGTCTGCATCCAAGTCTCCGTCAGATCTATCCCTCTTGACTATTATGGAAGCTATAAGGAAGGATACAGCTGCACCTACTGCAATACCAAGTAATACCGGCAGCAAACCTCCTTTAGGAGCCATTGCCATCTCCATAAATATGCTTCCCGGGGATGGTGGGCCAACAAGGCCAGCCTTGAACAGAACGAAGGTAAAGTCAGCTGCTAATCCGCCGCCTATGGCTGCAAGTATAAGCAGCGGCTTCATGAGAATATACGGGAAATATACTTCATGAATACCACCGATAAAATGGATAACAACTGCACCAGGAGCTGACTGCTTGGCAGCTCCCTTGCCAAACAGGCTGTACGCAAGCAGAATACCAAGTCCCGGACCGGGATTGCTTTCCAGCAGGAAGAATATCGATTTGCCTGTTTCCGCAACTTGTTGAATTCCCAAAGGCCCCATTACACCATGGTTTATGGCATTGTTAAGGAACAAAATCTTCCCGGGCTCAATAACTAATGCTATAAGAGGAAGCAGTCCCGCATTTGTTACAGTTGCCGCAATATTTCCCAATGTTGTTGAAATTCCTGTTACTATCGGCTCAGCTATAACATAAGCAAATATTGAAAGAAGTGTCCCCATAATACCTGCGGAAAAGGTTTCAACAAGCATTTCCAAACCTGTTGGAATCTTGTCTTTCACAAGCTTGTCAAATTGCTTTATCATCCAGCCGCCTAAAGGGCCCATCATCATGGCGCCAAGAATCATCGGAATTGATGAACCTACAATAATACCAAAAGTCGTAACTGCGCCTACTACTCCGCCTCTTACACCGTGTACCAGCTTCCCTCCCGTATAACCTACAAGAATAGGAATAAAGTATTTGATCATCGGCTCGACCATTTTTGCAAGGTTTTCATTAGGTGCCCATCCTGTCGGGATAACGAACATGGTAATAATCCCCCATGCCAGGATGGCTCCGATATTCGGAATAATCATTCCGGCCATGAAGCCCCCGAACTTCTGAATACCGGCCTTGAAATCAGTCTTTTGATTAGCAGCGGCGTATGCTTTTTCAGTACTCATAACCATTCCTCCCTTATTATTTTACCTTAATAGTAACTTCTAAGGGAAGGTATTACAATTAAAAGAAAACCAATATTGTCATCAGTCTTAAGTGACAATTTTGAAAATTCTGTTTTTTCAATATATAGACTATGTTCTCTAATAAAAAAATATAAGACACGGGGGAGGACACGGGGACGTTTTTCAACCCGAGCCCCCCTATTTGTCAGAGGTGCCTTATTTTATGTATAGTTAATCATATTTTAGCACTTTTTTTGTAGCTTACAACAATGTACTAAGTACAGCTGTATATAAATATTTTGAGGAGATGCTGCATAAGAGGAATAATGCAAAAGAGGGGTATCGCCAACTTCTTATTAAGTAGTTTTGCGACACTCCCCCAAAAAAGCCATTTCTTATTTTTCTGTCAGCCCAATCCGTGCTGCATAAGCTATAACCTGAGCCCTGTTTGCAAGATGCAGCTGCTCCAAAATCTTCCCCATATGATATTTCACTGTCCGTTCAGAAAGTCCAAGCTTCTCCCCTACCTCCTTGTAGATTATGCCCTTTGCCACCAGCTCCAGCACTTCCAGCTGCCGCATTGTGAGTTCCTCATTCTGCATGGTTTTTTCGGTATCCCGGCTTCTGAATTCCTTTAAGAGCTTGGCGGCAAGCTCCGGATGAAATGAAGCTTCTCCCTTTTCTATGTCCGACAATATACCCACAAGCTCTTTCGCATTGGTATTCTTCAGCAGGTATCCCGAGGCACCGCATTTCACGGCATTAAAAAGATCTTCATCCTCTTCCGAGGTAGTCAGCATCACGACCTTTATATCCGGCATTTCAGCCTTTATCAGCTTAAGGGCATCCAACCCGCTGAGCCCCGGCATCTTTATATCCATTAGTATTATGTCCGGCTTCAAAGCCCTGGCTTTTTCAAGTGCTTCTCTCCCATTGCCTGCCGTACCGGCAATCTCTATTCCGTAAGTTCCGAGCAAATATTGAAGACCCTCTAAAAATATTAGATGATCATCCACAAGCATCAATCTCATTTCTATCTTATTCCCCCTCTCCATCCAAAGGAACTGTCAAAGAAATATGGCAGCCTTTCATAGGTTCGGATTTTAAGTCAACCTTTGCAGATATTTCCGATGCGCGTTCCCTCATAATACTTAACCCGTATCTGTTCGTCAAATCAGCCCCAATATCAAAGCCCTTCCCGTCATCCTCTACAGTAACACATAACTGCTCCTTTGATGCTTTAAATCCAATATATACATTATCAGCTTCCGCATGCTTCCTTATATTGTTCAAGGCTTCCCTTACAATATTCAATATATTGATTCGAATAACCGGCCTTAGTCCATCTCCCGTAAACCCGGAGGGAATATCCAATTTAACTTTTAATCCCGAATGCTCCTCAAAGCTGTTTATGTCCTTAAGCAATCCC
>JAKJBU010000149.1 GCA_022706825.1 Bacillota bacterium | reverse complement strand
AGCTTATTGAAGCCAGAGAATTAAAGGGACTGTCTCAAAAGGAGCTTGCTGATTTAGCAGGCCTAAAGCAGCCTGCCATTGCCCGGCTGGAAAGCATGAAAGCGACGCCGCAGATAGATACCTTATTTAAAATACTTCAGCCGCTTGGTTATACGCTGGCTGTCGTACCCTCTGAACAGCCTCAGAAGTAAATCAAGCTGGTCGGTTTCGACCAGTTTATTTATACCACCCTTACGAACAACCACCGGTCGCCGGTTCAAATCCGGCCAGTAGCTCCATTGAATGCATAATCCTTAGAATCGAGACGGTTCTGAGGGTTATTTTATGCAGAGGGCATACGTTTACAAGGTGACATTATCACACGATAATCACAGTTTTGTTGTTTCAATTGTGCTTATTGTCGAAATTTTGATATAATAAATTTTGAAAAGGATTTAAATCCGTGGAGTTTAACTCACAAAATATGCTATATATGTTATGAAAAAGAGTTATAAAGTAATGTACTTTTCATAACATATGAATCAGAGAAAATGTTTTACACTATATAAATTTAATGTAAGATGTTTAGTGTAAAACATATAGTATGGTGCTAATGAAAAAAGGACTATAGGTCAAAAATATGAATAATCGTTATATCTCTATCGCAGGATTTTCCTTGCTTTTTGCTTATCTTCTGTCTTTTCTTTTTGAAGGGCAAGTGCTCTATAGCATACTTGCCTATTATGATGTGCTTGGATCTCCTTACATATTAATTGCTATAATTGCTCATTTTGCAGGACTGTTTACCTGTGGTTTTTTTGTCAAATCTTTAA
>JAKJBU010000148.1:474-845 GCA_022706825.1 Bacillota bacterium | reverse complement strand
TTAGTAATAAGTATAATTTATTGACATTTCCTTTGTGCTGCATATTGCGCTATTGTGCTATAATAAATCTGCAAGTTATTAAAAGAAAAAGAAATGTTGAGGTGGTATTGTGGATACAATAAGAACAGAAGATGCGATAGGTATGGTATTGGCTCATGATATAACGGAAATAGTACCTGGTGTATTTAAAGGCGCAGCTTTCAAAAAAGGTCATGTTATTACGGAAAATGATGTAGAAAAATTATTAAAAATTGGAAAAGAGCATATATATGTTTTTGAATTAAAGGAAGATGAGCTTCATGAAAATGAAGCGGCAATAAGGCTGGGAGATATGCTGGCAGGCCCCGGCATCTGTTTTGCCGAGCCCTCGG
>JAKJBU010000148.1:0-440 GCA_022706825.1 Bacillota bacterium | reverse complement strand
TTAAAAATAGATAGGGAGCTGCTGGATGAGATAAACAATACGGGTGACCTCTGCTTTGCCACCATACAAGGCAATATCTGCGTAGAAAAGGATGAATTGCTGGGAGGATGCAGGATTATTCCGCTGATAATAAAAAAAGAAAAAATAGATGCAATAGAAAATATAATGAAAAATAAAGAACCTCTAATCAGAATAAAGCCTTTCCTGAATCTTAAAACAGCATTAATAATTACGGGATCCGAGGTATACAAGGGAAGAATAGAAGATAAATTCGGACCGGTAATTGAAAAAAAGGTTAAAGAGCTTGACTCGGACATTTTCCATAAAACAATAATCCCGGACGAAACGGACGAGATAAAAAATGCAATATTAGATGCAAAAGAAATGGGAGCAGAGCTTATTATAGTTACGGGAGGCATGTCGGTAGATCCGGATGACAA
>JAKJBU010000147.1:592-901 GCA_022706825.1 Bacillota bacterium | reverse complement strand
TAGCTGCGGTCAGACATGTAGCTACCATTACTGCGCCTACAATCGGGTCATTGAATGCGTTATAAGCTGCAGCTGCATCACCGAATGCATTGGCGCCATTCATGCCGGCTACCCTGAGAATTGATGGGTTGACGAAGATTATATACGCCATGGTAATAAAGGTTGTAAGCCCTGCCAAGACCTCAGTCCTGGCATTAGTGTTGTTCTCTCTCAGCTTGAACATCCTTTCAAGCATTCCGGAGTCTTGAAAATTCGAATTCGTAGCCATGTATTTTCCTCCTTAAACATTAGTATACGATAACTGCTGCG
>JAKJBU010000147.1:0-563 GCA_022706825.1 Bacillota bacterium | reverse complement strand
CTACAGTATTATCATAAATTAGAAAAGGGCTTTATTTATAAATATTTGATATACAATAAATAAACCCGTCTATAGCTTTCCATAGACGGGCTTAAATCATACTTTATCAATCCTTTGCAATCGGCTTCATTGTCGGGATATCAACTACTGCTTTTACGTTATAAAAGAAAAGAAATGGTATTAGTTTCTTAATAGTGAGCTGCATAGAAAAAGACCACACTGAAGGATTAAACCTTTTATGTGGTTTTTTAATTTAACATATTCTATTCTTTGGAGTCCTCGTTTGTGATGACCATTTCGGCAACCATTGGCAAGTTTTCTAAAGAAACCTTGCGTTTAAATGTACTTTGGCCGAACAGTGAATCAATATCAGCCTCAAATTCTTTCATACGCTCGTCGGTGTTGAAGAAATGAAATCCCCAAATGAAATAGTCATTATCGTCCTCGAAAATCTTGATAGGCACGGATGAGTCTTTAATCTGAAGCAGGAATCTTTCTTTCCAAGCGTCATCTTCAAGTAAATGTGTACCTTTAGGTTCAATAAATACTTGTAGCTGCTCATA
>JAKJBU010000146.1:518-911 GCA_022706825.1 Bacillota bacterium | reverse complement strand
AGAAGGTTCTTCTATTGGTTGTAAAGTAACTTTAAGAGGAGATAGAATGTATCATTTCTATGATAAATTAGTATCTGTTGCTTTACCAAGAGTTAGAGACTTCCGTGGATTATCTAAAAATTCATTTGATGGACATGGTAATTATACAATGGGATTAAGAGAGCAATTAATTTTCCCAGAAGTTAATTATGATAAAGTTTTAAAAATTAGAGGTATGGATGTAGTAATTGTAACTACTGCTACTTCTGATGAAGAAGGGAGGGAACTACTTACTCTATTAGGTTTACCTTTTAGAAAGTAGGAAGTTACAAATGGCTAAAAAATCATTAGTTGTAAAAAATAAGAGAACACCAAAATATAAAGTTCGTAATTATACACGTTGTCAACATTGTG
>JAKJBU010000146.1:0-508 GCA_022706825.1 Bacillota bacterium | reverse complement strand
AGCTGTTTTCAGTAAATTTGGTTTATGTCGTATTTGTTTTAGAGAACTAGCGAACGAGGGAAAAATCCCTGGTGTTAGAAAAGCAAGTTGGTAAGGAGGTTTAGAGAATGGGAATGACTGATCCAATTGCTGATATGCTAACAAGAATTCGTAATGCAAATCGTATGCATTATGAAACTGTAGAAATACCAGCATCAAATGCCAAATTAGAAATTTTAAAAGTTATGCTTAATGAAGGTTTTATTACTGATATTCAAGAATCAGTAGATCCAAAAGGATTTAAAACTTTTATCGTAACTTTAAAATATGTTGGCAAAAAAGAACAAGTAATTAAGGGCATTACTCGTATTTCTAAGCCAGGACTAAGAGTATATGCAAAAGCAAGTGAAATGCCTAAAGTATTAAATGGTTTAGGTATTGCAATTATATCTACATCACAAGGAGTAATGACAGACCGCGAAGCTCGTAAAGCTAATGTTGGTGGTGAAGTTATTGCTTATGTTTGGTA
>JAKJBU010000145.1:682-914 GCA_022706825.1 Bacillota bacterium | reverse complement strand
AAAGGGTTTGATAGATGCGGTGATTGTAGGCTGCGACAGAGTCGCGGCCAACGGAGATACGGCAAATAAAATCGGCACTTATGGCCTTGCCGTACTTGCAAAGGCGCATAATATACCATTTTATACAGCAGGGCCCACATCGACTATAGATATTGAAACTCCAAGCGGGAATGAGATTCCCATTGAAGAGAGGAAGCCTGACGAAATCACATGCGGCCTGGGCAGAAGGACT
>JAKJBU010000145.1:334-586 GCA_022706825.1 Bacillota bacterium | reverse complement strand
CTAAAAACACAGAAAACCACTAAATACACAGCAGAGGAAAATTTTGAACATAGATAATGACCGATAATTAAGTAAGTATCTAAATTCCGTGAGGTAACTATATTAAATATAATAGTTGCTGTGTTATTCCGCAGGAATCCGTGGGAAATCTGTGTCCTCTGTGTTACCCGTAACCCCGGAATCTCGTATCTCGTGTCTCGTATCTGCAGCTTTAGCTGCCATTTTCCAGCTTGCTGTATTCGACTGCTATCT
>JAKJBU010000145.1:0-267 GCA_022706825.1 Bacillota bacterium | reverse complement strand
CAGGTACGGAGTTACTGCCTTGCCGGTAATGCCGTTTTTATCTGCCTCAAAAAGAGCCAGTTCTATCGCTTTATCAATATTATCCTTCTGAGCTTCATATTGCTTCGGGATCGGATTTGCCACTACAATTCCTCCGTCCAGATTCAGATCCCATTTTGTTTTCATTATTTTCGCACATTCCCGTGGGCTGCCTGCTCTCATGGGGATCTTAAATCCGCTGCTTCTGGTATAAAAGGCAGGGAAATCATCAGTACGGTATCCGATAAC
>JAKJBU010000144.1 GCA_022706825.1 Bacillota bacterium | reverse complement strand
ATAGGCAACATTATTAAAACGCTTCAAAACATCATGCGCAAGGACCCGGGCGTT
The DNA here is from genome assembly GCA_022706825.1 of Bacillota bacterium. Taxonomy (GTDB): domain Bacteria; phylum Bacillota; class Clostridia; order Lutisporales; family Lutisporaceae; genus BRH-c25. Next base: position 917 of record JAKJBU010000144.1, on the reverse strand, counting down.
TCCGGTGATGCCCAGCGCATTGAACAGTTGGGTTGGTTAATCAGTCTGAAAATACTGGACGACAAGGATAAGGAACTAAAACTGCTGAATGATTCATATAAGTCACCAATCCCAAGTTATCTGCAATGGCACAAATGGGCTGGTGATGATGAAGGAATGACCGGCGAGGAACTTAAAAACTTTATTGACTCAACTCTGATACCGCAACTGAAAAGCCTTGACATAAGCGCCGGCAAAAAGCGTGCTGTTATTATTCGTGAAATCTTTGACGGCACCAACAACTACATGAAAAACGGTACGATCATCCGCCAGGTACTTAACGAACTAAATAAGATTGATTTAAACGATTTTGCGCGATCTTCAAAGCGCCGGCAATTACGGCGAATTCTACACACCGCGAGCGTTGACGGAATTTATCACTGAAATGGTCAATCCGCGTCTCGGTGAAAAGGTCCTTGATCCTGCCTGCGGAACAGGCGGCTTTTTGACCAGTGCCATTGAAAATATCCGTAAGCGGGATGTCAAAGGCGTTGATGATCTCAAAGAGTTAGAAAGAACAATTCACGGCATGGAATTAAAACCGCTGCCTTTTATGCTTTGTGTCACCAATCTGATTCTGCATGACATTGAAGTGCCAAATGTTGATTACACCGACAGCTTGAATCGCGAATATACTTCCATCGGACAAAAAGATAAGGTGGATGTTATTCTGGCTAATCCGCCGTTTGGTGCTTCGGTGGCCGATAGAGTCGAAACAAATTTCCCGGTCAATTACCGGACAACGGAAAGCGCTGATCTGTTCTTGATACTCATGGTGCGTTATCTTAAAGATGATGGTCGTGCCGGCATTGTTCTGCCGGATGGCTCGCTCACAGGCGACGGCGTTAAACAGCGTATCCGTCAGCACTTTTTAGAAA
>JAKJBU010000143.1:424-985 GCA_022706825.1 Bacillota bacterium | reverse complement strand
AAAGTATTGATTGCCCTAAAGACTTATTGCCTGATGTTTTCATAATCTCTCTCCCAGGTATAATGGTCTGCCAAGGATTTATTGGATTGTTTCAGATCCGACAGGGCACTCTCCAGCAGCTTATTGCCATATCCCTTGCCAAAATGCTCGGGCAGCAGGTAAATGGAGACAACTTCACCCCAATTGCGCAGGGATTTATCCCGGGCTTTTCCGTAAGCAACACAACCAACTAAGCTGCCGTTTACCAATATAACCTGTGCCGTTAAAGCATTATCATTTATCCATGCCTCAAATGCCTGTACCCAAAAATCTTCCTTAAGCTCATCCAAGTAAGCTTGTGGAACAATTCCTTTATAAGCCGACTTCCAGCTTAATGCATGAATGCGGCTAATAGCTTTAACGTCATCAATTGTTGCTTTTCTGATTTCCATATAAACACATCCCGGAATTTTTTATATTAAATTTCAAGCATCATGCTTCCTATTCCTCTATTTTGTAAATTATTTTATGTATATCTCAATTCTTTCTTTACCACTGCCCAAATTGTTTCTTTTTAGGGAT
>JAKJBU010000143.1:0-414 GCA_022706825.1 Bacillota bacterium | reverse complement strand
TAAATGCGTCCCTCCGCAGGGAACTTTGGCAAACCCTTCTATATACCAATATCTCTTTTCATTTTCTTCATCATCAAAAGCACTTGTTATTTCCATATTTGAATCTATTATTCTGTTTGCTTTGTTGAGAAGTTCGGGAAATATATCGGAAATTCTTCCATCCCAGTGAAAGTCTATTCTTGCCTTGTCAACAGTTATGTTTGCTCCGATTTTTTCCGGAAGGTTATAGTTCTGATAGATTAATTCCAAAATTATTTCAGCTGCAAAATGTAATCTCATCAATCTGTATCTCTTTTCCCAATCAATTGTAACCAGGACATTTTGATTAAGCAATAAGTTATGATTTTGCTCAATAGTATAAAAAATCTCTTTTCCGTCCTTTTTAGCTTCTAAGATTTGAAATCCCCCTATGGT
>JAKJBU010000142.1:329-985 GCA_022706825.1 Bacillota bacterium | reverse complement strand
TATAAAATACCTGCTATTATACCTTATTCAATAAAAAACAAAATAATTGACTACTTCGGTGAGCAGATAAATAAGGATGCAATGTCAATACTCGACAGCTCCATTGACGGCATTATAAGCAATACAGTATATAAGGTAAAGATAGGAGAAATGGTTAAAGAAAAAATCGAAGATATTGAGCTTATGAATATGGAGAAAATTATTATAAGTCTTGTCCACAGAGAATTAAAATATATTGAAATGCTTGGAGGGCTTCTTGGAGGGATAATAGGGTTCTTGCAGGCAGTTGTCATGAAATTAATTTAATTGACTTTTTATTTTAAAGAATATATAATTTATAGATAATAATAATACTGTATTGCTATGATAAGGACAAGTAAATCAAAGAGTACCAGCAGAGATGGAATGTCAGTGTCTGAAAGCATTCCTTGGATACCTTGATTGAAAACCACCTTGGAGCAACGGGTTGAAAGGGCATTGCGCTTAAGTAAGCTTAGTCGTTGATTACGTTACAATCCAGAGTACAAATCAGGGTGGAACCGCGGGAACTTCTCTCGCCCCTCAAGGGGCGGGATTTTTTGTTTTTGAAACTTAATCCTGTGCCTTGAAAAAGGCCATATAATTTCAAACTCGACTATAAGGAGGAATAATAATGA
>JAKJBU010000142.1:0-295 GCA_022706825.1 Bacillota bacterium | reverse complement strand
TAAAAGATGGCTCGATTAAAGAATTTCAGAAGGGTATTGCAGTTGGGGAAATAGTTGCTTCTATTGGAGGCGGTCTTCTGAAAGCCGCATTGGCTGCAAAAATTAACGGAAAGGTTACAGACTTGAGCACTCCAATAAATGAGGATTGCAATCTTGAAATACTGACATTCGATGATAATGAGGGGAAATGGGCGCTCAGGCATACCTCATCCCATATTTTAGCCCAAGCGGTAAAGAGGCTTTACCCCGGGGTGAAGCTTGCAATTGGACCGGCAATAGATACAGGCTTTTACTA
>JAKJBU010000141.1 GCA_022706825.1 Bacillota bacterium | reverse complement strand
ACGGATTATGGGTGAATGACTAAAGAGAATTACAACGGACTATGGATGATACGTACGAGTGGTTGTAATGATAAGTATCAGGAGCCGGAAGAAAAATTCCGGCTCTTAAATTTTTTTAAAAAATTTGTAAATTGCTATAGACATTTAATATAAACCATGATAATATTAACATTGTTAATAATTATTAACAATGTTAATATTATATATAAATGTTAATACAGCAAGAATGTATGAACGGAGATAGGAGATATTATGAAGGAGAAAACAACGGAAGATAAAAAGATTCTGAAGAAACAGAGGATCAGGACATACTTTTTGGAAGCTGCCAGAGAAATAATTTTAAAGGAAGGCGTTGAAAGTGTTACAGTGAGGAAGGTTGCAGATATAGCTGGCTATTCCTATGCAACCATTTATAATTATTTCTCCGATCTAAATCAGCTGCTTTGGGAAGTTAAGAAGCTGATGATCGATGATATCTTTAAAGCATTATACAAAAAAATGGCCGGAACGGCGAAGGATGTTGATGGAATAAAGAAGAGCTTCAAAATGTATGTTGAGTATTTTTTTAAAAACCCTAATGTATTCAAATTTTTCTACTTCCACCATTTGGTCAAACCTGCTGAAGAAACCGGAGAAACAAAGGAAGAGCCCGATTTTGATGCAATGTGGGAAGAAACCTTTAAGGAATTCGTGATTTCAGGAAAGATTAGGGCAGAGGACATTGAAGTACTTGCAAGAACACTGATTTATGCGGTACACGGGCTGATAACGTTATACTTTTCAGAGGATGTGGATTATAAGGGAGAGGATGTTTACAGTGAGCTGGACAAAGTTATTGAATATATATTGGGAGGGGAGTAAATGAAAAGCAGGAGAAGAATAGTGCTGGCTGCGGTTATAGTCCTTGTAGCAATTATAATTGCTGTATTCGGAGCTAAATCATATATTGAAGCAAGTCTTGTAAAACTGACTGAAACAAGCATCC
>JAKJBU010000140.1 GCA_022706825.1 Bacillota bacterium | reverse complement strand
TAATGCACCTCATTCTTCATAGTGACATTTTATCACGATAGTTTACAAGGTGACATTATCACACGATAATCACAAAAAATACCCGTCAGTATTTACTTTGTTAAAGTTTGGTGATAAAATTATTTTGTAAACTGAATATAATCTTCAGGGCAGGGTGAAATTCCCGATCGGCGGTAATGCAGCCAATAAGCTGCTAGCCCGCGAGCGAAAGCTGACCCGGTTTGATTCCGGGGCCGACAGTATAGTCTGGATGGAAGAAGATATGCTTTTAACATGTGACATTCCCTGAGATTATTTTCAGGGAATTTTATATTTTTTCGGAGGTCTTATAATGGAAAACAAAACAAACAAACTTGTAAGAATTGCGGTGCTTTCAGCACTCTCCTTAGTGCTGGTAGTGCTAGTCAAATTCCCCATCATACCGTCCGCACCATTTTTGGAGTATGAACCGGGTGATGTTCCTATGCTGGTGGCTGCATTCATGTATGGCCCTGTCGCAGGATTGGTGATGACGGTAATAGTATCAGCGATTCAGGCATTTACGGTAAGTGCTGCATCAGGATGGGTAGGCATGGTAATGCATATCATAGCCACAGGCACCCTTGTTGTAGTATCCGGTGCCATCTACAGAAGGTTCCACACATTCAAGGGAGCTTTTGCCGCTTTGGCTGCAGGCTCACTCGGAATGATTCTTGTTATGATACCAATGAACCTGTTTTTTACGGTAAAGTTTTACGGGGTTCCTTATGATGCGGTTGTAGCAATGCTTCCGACAGCTATACTGCCCTTCAACATCATCAAGTCCCTGGCCAATTCATTGATTGTAATTCTGGTGTATAAACCATTAAGCAGGTTCCTGAAGGGTGAAAGCAAAATACAAAAGAAAGCTGCATAATAAGAAGAATGCGTCATTGACGCATTCTCAGTTTGCAGACAAACACGGTTTCAGCCAGAAACGGAAACCGTGTTTTTTCATGAAATGGAATACTTTTTGAAG
>JAKJBU010000013.1 GCA_022706825.1 Bacillota bacterium | reverse complement strand
GCGCTGAAGTATGTCCTACAAAAACCATATATGCCAATTTCGCAGACAGAAAAAAAGCCTTCATAATTGAGGACAAGTGCATAGGATGCACAATCTGTTCGAAGAATTGCAATTTTGAGGCAATTGAGGGAGAATTGAAGGGTAAGCATAAGGTGCTGGACGATAAATGCGTAGGCTGCGGCCAATGCTTTGCCAAGTGCCCCAAGGATGCCATTGAAATGAAATAAAAGAATAATGCAAGCAAAGGTCGCCATACATGGCGGCCTTTGCTTGCATTATTCTTTTTTTGTTACCTTATTTTTTTACATAGCTTTACGAATTATATAAAATGTCGATATTAGATGTCAAATGAATTCCAAAAAAGTTGAAGTCCGGTATTTAAAATGTTAAACTAAAACATAAGGAATTCACGTATTGCTGACATATGCAGAAGTTAATAATAAAGGAGATGAATGTGTTGAGAAGAGAAGGCGGCAGAAGCGGGTGGATAATGCTTCTGATGGTTGTATGCGGATTGGTCGTGGGCGGTTTTTTGGGTGAACTGCTGGGAAAATACTTTCCGATACTTAAGTATGGGTACAACCTGGGGGTTTCCGCTCATGAGTGGAATTTCCACATACTTAGACTTACCTTTGGTTTTGACTTCAATATAAATATGTTCAGCATACTGGGAATTGTGATTGCAATTTATATATACAGAAGGCTTTAGTGTAAAACATATCGTACAGGTGAGATTAATGAGAATAATATTGGCTTCAAATTCCCCAAGACGGAAAGAACTGCTGTCTCAGACAGGCATTAAGTTTGAGGTCAAACCATCAGGCTTTGAAGAAAGTATAGCTGAATTGCCGGCTTCAAAACTTGTTGAGCATTTTGCTTATATGAAAGCAAAGGATGTGGCGAAGTCCGTAAAGGGAGATGCATTGGTAATCGGTTCAGACACAATCGTGTATTGTGATGAAATAATGGGAAAGCCAAGAAACAGGGAGGAAGCTTTCTGCATGCTGACAAAGCTTAGCGGGAAGCAGCACCTTGTGATATCAGGCATCAGCATTATTAATACTGCAACGGGAGAAAGCCTGACTGAGCATGAAAGCACAAGGGTAAAAATCAAGGAATTGAGCAGTGCTGAGATAACAGCATATATAAACACCGGTGAACCTGAAGACAAAGCGGGAGCATATGCTATACAGGGTTTGGGTTCACTATTTGTTGAAGGGATTCAGGGTGATTATTTCAATGTCGTAGGGCTTCCGATATTCCGGCTGAGAAAGATGCTGGAGCACTTCGGAGTAAAGCTTATTTAGCCTGCATGATTTGATAATCCCTGGAGGATTTAATTATACCATGGAGGAGTAAAGGATGCAGAGAGGCCATGCCACAATAAAAAATCTTCCGGAGGAGGAAAGACCCAGAGAGCGCCTCGCAAGACATGGGGCTTCAGTACTTTCCAATGCGGAGCTTCTGGCCATATTGCTCCGGACCGGGACCAGGGAGGAAAGCGCAATATCTTTGGCCCATAGAATACTGGTACAGGAACAGGGGCTGAGATACCTGGCGGACAGTAATGTGGAACAGCTGAGTGCTATCAATGGAATCGGGAAAGCAAAAGCTGCCCAGATCAAGGCAGCGATAGAGCTGGGCAAACGCCTGGCTGCTTTTGAGCCCGGAGCGGACAAGCCGCTGAAATGCCCCCAGGATGTTGCAGGCCTGCTTATGGAGGAGATGAGATATCTCAAGAAGGAACACATGAAGCTTGTATTGCTTAATGTAAAATGCAATCTGATATCAGTGGAGGAAATCTCAGTAGGAAGCCTGAATGCTTCCATTGTACATCCGCGGGAGGTTTTTAACCCGGCGATAAGGAAATCAAGCGCCAGTATAATCATGGTGCATAATCATCCCAGTGGTGATCCGGCCCCCAGCAGCGAAGACATATCAATAACCGCAAGAATTGCTGAAGCCGGGAAGCTTATCGGTATTGAACTGGTTGACCATATTATCATAGGAGACGGCAAATATGTCAGTATGAAAGAAAAAGGACTATTCTAGTGTTTTTCAGGTGTCAAAAGTGAATAACTTGTTTTCCGTTTGTAAAACATATATAAAAGGTTTATATAACTATTTTTGCCTATATACAGTAAAAGCTAATGTACAATTGATGTGTGTATTTTGTTAAGGAGGACATATATTATGGGCTTGTTTAATTTTTTGTCAAAGGATATTGGTATAGATTTGGGTACCGCAAATACACTGGTATATGTAAGGGGTAAGGGAATTGTTGTAAGAGAGCCGTCTGTTGTTGCTATGAAGCTTGATACCAATGCTGTAATGGCTGTAGGAGACGAAGCAAAAAAAATGATTGGCAGGACCCCCGGCAATATTGTAGCAATAAGGCCTATGAGGGATGGAGTAATTGCCGACTTCAATGTTACCCACAGAATGATAAAGTACTTCATAGGAAGAGCCTATGCAGGTTCCCCGGTAGGAAAGCCCAGGGTTCTTGTAAGTGTTCCTTCAGGTATTACGGAAGTAGAAAGAAGAGCTGTTGAAGAAGCAGCAATGCAGGCAGGCGCACGTATTGCAAGACTTATTGAAGAGCCGATGGCAGCGGCAATAGGAGCCGGTTTACCCGTCGGAGAGCCAACCGGAAGCATGATAGTCAATATGGGCGGAGGCACTACCGAAATAGCTGTGATTTCCCTGGGAGGGATTGTAACGAGCAAATCCATAAGGGCGGCCGGAGACAAACAGGATGAAGCAATTGTACATTATATAAAGAGAATGTATAATTTGGCAATCGGAGAGCGTACCGGCGAGGAGATAAAAATTGTTATAGGATCTGCTTATCCTAATACAACAGAAGGTTCAATGGACATTAAAGGAAGGGACCTAGTTACGGGTTTGCCCAAAACAATAAAGGTTACAAGTGAGGAAATTCTTGAAGCTTTAAGAGAACCCATTGCAATAATTCTGGACGGCATTAAGAGTACTCTGGAGAAGACACCCCCTGAGCTGGCTGCTGATATAATGGACAGAGGGATAATGCTTTCCGGAGGAGGAGCGCTTCTGCACGGATTGGATATTCTGGTGAAGCACGAAACAGGAATGCCAGTGCAGGTAGCCGAGAATCCGTTGGATTGTGTGGCGATTGGAACCGGCAAAGCATTGGAGCAATATGACGAAATAAGCAAATCATATTCCGGGAAACATAGGAGATAAGGTTTTGTGAGGTTTTAGTAATATGAAAATTAGGAATAAGCTCCTTATTTCTGTTGTATTAATATCAATACTATTAATATCATTAATTGCTGTTACATCTCAAGGTAGGACAAGGCCGGGTGTGATTGATGGTATTTTTGGAAGGATAATAACTCCTGTTCAGAGAGTATTCTACTCTTCGGGGGAGTTTTTTAAGAATACCTTCAAGAGCTTATACGATTTGAAAGACCTTAAAACGGAAAATGAAAATCTTAAGGCGGAGGTCGAGAAGCTGAAGGCGCAAAACAGGCAGCTTATTCAAATGGCATTGGAAAACGGCAGGCTGCGGAGCCTTTTGGAATTCAAGGATACAAATACTCAGTTTGAATATATTGGAGCCAATGTTACCGGAAGAGATCCCGGAAACTGGTATGATGTATATACGATTGATAAGGGGTCCGGGGATGGAATTCAAGTCAATGATGCCGTAATAGTCGGCCATGGTTATCTTGTAGGAAAAATTATTGAGACAGGTGCAAATTATTCAAAGCTTATGGCTATTATTGATGAAAGAAGCTCTATAAGCATAATTGTGAACAGGACAAGGGATATGGGAATTGTATCAGGCAGCGCGGACTCTGATGTTATAGCAATAATGGAGCTTGAGGCGGATATAGTCAAAGGTGACGATATTATTACTTCGGAGTACAGCACTTTGCCAAAAGGCCTGCACATAGGCAAAGTGAAGAGTGTGGAGAAACAGGAAAAAAAGCTGCAGAAGGTGGTAATTATCGAGCCATCAGTAGACTTTAAAAGGCTTGAAGAGGTATTTGTAATCAAAGCCTCCAAGTAAAATGTGAGGGATTGCTTGTGAGAATAGCGATTATATGCATATTGGCTGTTTTTAATGTCATACTTGAATCGACATTATTTCAATACACGCGAATTAATGGTATAAAGCCGGACTTTTCAATAATGATTATAGTAGCATATGCAATTATGAGGGGAAGCTCCTTCGGCACTTTTATAGGCCTTGGAATAGGACTGCTGATTGATGTTATGTATGCCAGAGTCATAGGCATCAACGCCCTTTCTTATATGGTGACCGGATATATAATAGGACAAGCTCATGAAAAAGTATTTAAGGACAGCTTTATACCCCCTTTCATTTTTAACCTTATTGCAATTATCATTCTTCAGCACAGCTTTTTGCTAGTTTCATATTTTTCCAATGATTTTCCAAGCGCAGGGAGTTCATACATATATATGCTGCTGCAGGTGATTCTGCCTCAGGCATTATATAATGCGATAGCGGGTTCGATAGTTTACAGGTTTATATATAAGTTGGACGAAACCTCTTTCATGGACAGAAGGATATACTGATAGACACCGGACATGAGATGCAGGTTATAGGGAGTAGATGATAATATGTTTAAGAAATATTTTAGTAATAGGCTTGATATCATCAGGGCGGTAACAGTCTTGGTTTTTTTGGTTATGGCGTTCAGGCTGGCAGACTTGCAGCTGGTAAAAGGAGAATATTACCGGAAAAAGTCTGAGACCTTGAGGACAAGGAATATTTCAGTGACTGCACCCAGAGGGCATATTGTAGACAAGTTCGGACGGCTTATTGCAGGAAACAAGCAGAGCTATTCCGTTAATATAATGAAAACGGATGTACCCCAGGATACATTGAACGATATTGCACTGTCTGTAATTAATATAATTGAACAGAACGGAGATACCTACAAGGATGAAATACCAATACTTATTAATCCCATAAGGTTTTCTTATCAGGATGATGAAATCAACTGGAAGAAGAAGTACGGTATTCCGGAAAGTGCATCTGCAAAGGACGCTTTTATGAAGCTTAGATTTGATTATGACATTCCGGCGGATACCATTGATCTTGAAGCTTATGAAATTCTGAGGGATGAAAAAAGCGTTGAACTGCCTTTTGACATCAATGAGTTTGAATTTTCTTTCCGCAAGTCTGAGATAAAATGGAAGCAAAGCCATGGCTTCGGGCCTGAGAAAAGTGCGTCGGAGATATTTGATGTACTTTGCAGCAAATATAAAATCCCCAGAGATATCTATGATGATGAAAAGGCAAAAAAAATACTGGCAGTCAAGTACCTGGTCGGACAGAACAGGTATAAAGCATATGAACCGGTAGAAATAGCCGCAAATATCAAGATGGAAACAAGGGCTCAGATAGAAGAGAGCAAGATTTTTCTTCCCGGAGTGGAGATAATCCAGAAGCCAATCAGATCATATGCGGGAAGGGATTTTGCCAGCCACATTATCGGCTATATGGGTATGATCGGAAGTGAACTTGAGGAGTTGGCAAGTAAAGGATACACTCCCCAGGATCTGATTGGAAAGTCCGGCATAGAGAATTCCATGGAAGAATATCTTAAGGGCAAGGATGGTTCCAGGCAGATAGAGGTAGATGTAAACGGGACGCTGATAAATACAATAAATGAAATAGATCCTGTTCCCGGTGATACGGTTTTTCTGACTATTGACGCCAAGCTTCAGAAAACAGCGGAGGAATCATTGGCAAGAACCATGGAGAATATAAGAAATGGCATTGTGAAGGGTAAGCCATATCCTAATGCAACCTCCGGAGCTGCGGTAGCAATAGATGTGAATACGGGAAAGATTCTTGCCCTGGCAAGTGAACCCAGATTTGATCCGAATCTTTTTGCGGCAGGAATCAGCAGTGAGGATTGGAAGAGCCTGCAGTCTAAAAGCAAGGATGTGTATGCACCTAAGCCGCTGATGAATAATGCAATTTCATCTATCCTTTCCCCCGGATCAACCATGAAGCTGGTTAGTGCCGTGGCAGGGTTGGAAAGCAAGGTAATAACTCCTTCGGAAACGATATACGATAAAGGCTATTATACAGCTATACCCGGGGTATCTCCGTCCTGTTCAATATTTAAATCCACAGGCATTCCCCATTACAGTCAGAATGTATCCCAGGCAATTAAGAATTCATGCAACTATTTCTTTTTCGAGGTAGGCAGAAGAATGGGGGGAGAAGTATTTGAAGAATATGCGAAGAAATTCGGCTTCGGCGAGAAAACGGGTATAGAGCTGCTCTCTGAGTATAAGGGAACCGTTGAAGGCCCGACGAATAAAAAAGAGCTGTTCAGAAGATATCTTGACAACTATCTTGTAAATAATCTGCAGATAAATGATAAGAATGTCCGTGATGAAATAAAAGGATACTTGGATAATAATCCGGGAGAAAGCAAAGTAAGGAAAAGGCTCAAAGAACTTGGTATTAATGATTCAAAGGCGATTGAACGGGTTTGGAGATACATAAGGGACAGCAAGTATCAGCCCGGAGATGTGCTGAACGCAACAATCGGACAGGGAATGAACGGTGTTACTCCTCTTCAGCTTGCAAATGCTGTTGCGTCTATAGTGAATGGAGGTACAAGGTATAGACCTTACCTGGTAGATAAGGTCATAGACTATGATGGTAACGTAAAGCTGGAAAAAAAGCCGGAAGTGGCGGAAAAGATTGATATTTCTCCCGCCAATCTTGAAGCGATAAAGAGGGGAATGTATGCTGTTACCAATGAAGCCGGCGGAACAGCGAGAAGTGCTTTTACAGGCAGCAAGGTTATTATAGCAGGCAAAACGGGAACTGCGGAAGTAGGGAAAGGCTATGATGCCCATGCGTGGTTTGCCGCCTTTGCTCCCTACGAAAAACCCGAGATTGCCGTTGTGGTGATGATAACCCAGGGTGGTCACGGAAACTATCCCGCACCGGTTGCCAGGGAAATAATTGAAGCTTATCTGGCTCCTGAGGCGACTAAGGATAATATGCATATTGACAATGAAATATTGCCGTAGGGATGCATTTTTTCATTGGGAAGAAGGATTTATCACAATTATGAAGAAATATTAGACTATGTATATCAGGGCGATATATCCGGAATCAGGGGGTACTGCCATGGCGGAAAATGCAGTGATATTCAAAGGTACAAAAGACGGATTATATATAATACTCAAAGAAGAAATGGATTTGAGCACCATAAAATATAATCTGGAAAAGAAAATCAAACCTTCCAAGCGTTTTTTTGAAGGCGCAAATATTATGAACTTTAAGGGAAAGAAGCTTACTCAGGATGAGTTTGATGAGCTTAAGGAAATCATGGAGCAGGAATATGGCATGACAGTAATAGGAAGTTACAACGATAAGGACTATCCTGTACACGAAGAGCATCGAGCAGCCAAAAAGCCGGAAATACTGGAACAGCTTCCTTTTGACAATGTGCATAAGGGAGAAGCGCTGATAGTCAGGGCAACACTCAGGTCGGGCCAGTTGATTCAATATAAAGGGGACGTAGTGGTGATTGGGGATGTGAATCCCGGAGCCCACATCAAATCAGCCGGATCTGTTATTGTAATGGGAACCGTAAGAGGGATTATTCAGGCAGGAGCCAACGGCGACTATGGGGCATTCATTGTCGCATATAAAATGCAGCCTTCCCAGCTGAGAATAGGAGATATAATAACAAGATCCCCTGATGGAATGGGCAGCAAGTCGGATAATCCTGAGATTGCATTAGTCAAACAAGGAATGATAGTTGTTGAGCCATATTTGAAGAACAGATAGTTTATATCATATAAATATGCTGATACAATAAATTATGGAGGTAATATAATGGGTGAAGTGATCGTTGTTACATCAGGGAAAGGCGGAGTCGGGAAAACAACTACTACGGCTAATATAGGCACTGGTTTGGCTCTTAAAGGGAAGAGCGTCGTTCTGGTTGATGCAGATATAGGGCTCAGGAATCTGGATGTTGTGATGGGCTTGGAAAACAGAATAGTTTATGACCTTGTTGATGTTGTGGAAGGTGTTTGCAGACAGAGACAGGCACTGATAAAGGACAAGCGGTTTCCCAACCTGTACCTGCTTCCGGCAGCGCAAACAAAAGACAAGAATGCGGTTAATCCCGAACAGATGCAAAAACTCACCGGAGATCTTGCCGAGGAGTTTGATTACGTAATATTGGATTGTCCCGCAGGTATCGAGCAGGGCTTCAAGAATGCAATAGCAGGTGCAAATAAGGCGATAGTAGTTACAACCCCTGAGGTATCGGCTGTCAGAGATGCGGATAGGATTATAGGGCTTCTTGAAGCAAGCGGATTAAGGAACCCAATGCTTATTATAAACAGGATCAAGATGGATATGGTCAAACGCGGAGATATGATGAACATTGATGACATGATAGATATACTCGCCATTGACCTTTTAGGGGTGGTTCCGGATGATGATTTGATTGTCGTTTCCACCAACAGAGGAGAGCCTGTCATTGCAATAGAACAGTCCCTGGCGGGACAAGCCTATAGGAATATTGTAAGGAGAGTACTGGGAGAAGATATTCCCTTTATGAATCTTGAATCGGAGGACGGTTTTTTCAAGAGGGTGGCAAAACTTTTCGGATTGAATAAGAAAAAGCAGTAAGAGGGGGTGTGAGTTATGGATTTGTTCAAGTGGTTTAACAGAAGTACAAGCAGTAAGGATATAGCCAAGGAAAGATTAAAATTGGTATTGATCCATGACAGGGCCAATGTATCTCCTCAATTTCTTGAAATGATTAAGGGAGAACTCATTAAGGTAATATCAGATTATATGGAAATAGACGAAACAGGGCTTGAAATCAAGCTTACAAGGACAAAAAGGGAGATTGATGATTCAACGGTACCCGCATTGGTTGCCAATATACCGATAAAAAGAATGAAAGGCAATGTGAATATTTAGAAACAGGGGAAGGACACGGGACACGGGGACGTTTCTCCTGTCCCGCTTTCAGCGGGACAGGAGAAACGTCCCCGTGTCCCGTGTCCTTTTTTTATTTTTTGGGACATAATTCCATTGGAGTATAAATATAAATATATTAATCTATAAAGAACTATGGGGGAAAGAATATATGGACAACAATAATTTTGAGAATATTCCCAGGCCAAGGTATGTAAAGGAGTATAGAAAACTCGGTGCGGCCTTCAAAACAAGGCGGTATGGTGAAAGGAATTTCGGAGACAGGCTTCTGATGCAGTCCTTTATATCTCTTGCAGCCATAGCAGCAGTACTGTTAGTGAATAATATTAATATTGGCATTGCAAACACGATATCTGACGGCATAAGAACAACGATAAACTGGAATATGGATTTTTCAAAGGTATTGGGGACATTCAGAAATATTGGGAATATTGTACCGGAGGCAAAGGAGAACCTTGGGGTTGCCCAAGTCGGAATAGAAAGCTTTGAAGACAGTCCAAGCTTTATATTTCCTGTGGAAGGGGAAATAACATCAGAATACGGCGAAAGAATCCACCCGGTGTTCAAGACAGTGAGGATGCATACCGGAATAGATATAGATGCAGCGATCGGCACACCTATTAAGTCTTCCGCGGCAGGTACGGTAACAACAGTTGGAGAGGATGAAACAAACGGAAAGTATGTAAGTATAAGGAGCGGCAAATATGATGTGATTTATGCCCACTGCTACAAGATAACAGTTAAAGAGGGACAAAAGGTTCAGCAGGGAGAAATAATAGGGGAGACAGGGGACACGGGTATTACCTCGGGGCCTCATCTGCATTTTGAGATACAAGAGGCAGGGAAGCCTGTCAGCCCAATGGAAATGCTGATGGAAGTGCAGTGAACAGTATAACCGGCGGCATTGGGGGTTCACACTGTGAGGATAAAACTAAATGTTTTTTTTATCCTTTTTTTATTTGTAAGCTGCATTATAGGCTGGCTGCAGCAGTCCTTGATAATGTTTGCCAGTGTATTGCTCCACGAATTCGGACATGTATTGACAGCTAAAAAGTCAGGAATAAAGGTATATGAAGTTGAGCTTATGCCTTTTGGCGGAATAGCCAGAATGGAAGAATTATCAAAGCTGGGAGGGGCTGCAGAAGCTGTGGTTTCAGCTGCAGGGCCTGTCACCAGCTTTGTATTGTCATTGACATTCAGTTTTTTCAGGGAGTATTCAGGGGTATTGGAATCAGCCTGCAGATATAACCTGATAATTTGCCTGTTCAACCTTTTGCCTGTAATTCCGCTGGACGGAGGCAGGATTGCAAGGAATCTGCTTTGCTTCCTGATGGGATACAGGCAGGCAACAAAAATTTTATCGTCAGCAGGTAAAATAGCAGCTTTTCTGCTTCTGGGCTTCAATATTCACATGCTGGCAGCCGGAAGCAAAAGCGGGGCGCTTATAATTGCAGCTGTATTCATATATATTGGTGCTTTAAAGGAAGAGAAAAACAGCTCGTATTATTACTTGTTTACGGGGAATAACACCAAGAATGCGATGATAGCCCGGGGGCGAATAAGAAAAAGGTTTATAAAAGTACAGGAGGATAACCTGATAAGACAGATAGTAAACAAATTCAGCCCTGTGACCCAGTGCTGCGTGGAAGTAGCGGATGCAAAAGGCAGGCTTAAAAGGATTCTGAGTGAAGAAGAAATCATAAAAGGCCTTCTTCAATACGGATATGATGGAAAAATTGCACAAATAATTAACGGATAGATAAACTTTCAGTAGAATTTTATACTGCAATTATGTAATAATATAAATTAGGTTACGAGGTTACGAGGTTTCGGGGTTAGGAGGTTACGAGGTACGAGATTTAGGGCAGGGCTTTGAAGTGAGGAGAATATACTTCCCCTACAGTCGGAGTACTTCACAACTCATTATATTGCATTCTTAAGCCGTGTGCAGAAACTATAGGAGGAACAAATGAAATACGATAACACCAGGGAGTTCATATATGAGGAACTGCTGTCCAAGGTGGAAAAGCCGGGAAGATATATCGGAACGGAGTGGAACAGCATACATAAGAATCCTGAAACGGTTGATATAAGATTCGCATTTTGCTTTCCCGATGTTTATGAGGTTGGTATGTCGCACCTTGGAATGAAGATATTGTATCACCTGTTGAATGATCAGCAGGATATTTTCTGTGAGAGGGTTTTTGCCCCATGGCCCGATATGGAAGAAGTGATGAGAAAAACCGGCATAAAGCTTTTTGGGCTGGAAAGCAGGGATTTTATCGACAGCTTTGATTTTGTGGGTTTTACCCTTCAATATGAGATGAGCTATACAAACATTGTGAATATGTTGGATCTGGCCGGAATACCCAAAAGATCCGGTGAAAGAAATGAAGGCCATCCTTTTGTTGTAGCCGGAGGGCCTTGTGCATATAATCCCGAACCTCTTTATGACATTGTGGATTTCTTCATGCTTGGAGAAGGTGAGGAGCAGCTGCTGGAGGTCATGGAGCTTTACAGGAAGTGGAAGAGTTCAAAAGGCACCAGAGAAGAGTTCTTGAAGATGGCAGCCTCTGTCAGAGGAGTATATGTACCGAAGTTTTACAAAGTTGATTATAATGAAGATTCAACCATAAAGTCAATAAAACCAATAACAGAGGATATACCCGGAAAAGTCAGAAAAAGGGTGATAAAGAACCTGAAGGGCTCATATTTTCCTGACAAAATAGTAGTGCCCTTCATTGATATTGTACATGACAGAATAATGCTTGAAATATTCAGAGGCTGTACAAGAGGCTGCCGTTTTTGCCAGGCCGGCATGATTTATAGGCCGGTAAGGGAGAGAGAAGTGGAGGAGCTGGTGGAAATAGCGGACAGGTTGATACAGAGTTCCGGCTATGAGGAGATTTCATTGTCCTCCTTGTCAACCAGTGATTTCTCAAAGCTTAATGAATTGGTGGAACGGCTGGTTTCCAAATATAAGAGCAGCAGAATCGGATTGTCCCTTCCCTCTCTTCGAATTGATTCTTTTTCACTGAAACTGGTCCAGGAGGTTCAGAAAGTAAGAAAAAGCGGCCTTACTTTTGCACCTGAGGCAGGTACCCAAAGAATGCGGGATGTGATCAACAAAGGTGTAGACGAAGAGGATCTGCTTAACTCGGTGGGTGCTGCATTTGAAACAGGCTACAGCAGCGTCAAGCTGTACTATATGATAGGCCTTCCCGCAGAGACCATGGAAGACATTCAGGGTATTGCAGATTTGACATTCAAGGTAGTGGACAGGTATTACCGGGTACCGAAGGAGAAAAGGGGAAAAGGCCTTAATGTAACCGCAAGTGCTTCCTCCTTTGTTCCCAAGCCTTTTACTCCCTTTCAGTGGGAGCCGCAGGATACCATCAATACTCTCATAGAAAAGCAGAGGTACCTGCAAAAGGCTATTAAGAAAAAGCAGATCACCTTTAACTGGCATGAGCCTTACGTCAGCTACATGGAAGCAGTATTTGCACGAGGAGACAGGAGGCTCTGTGATGTACTCATAAAAGCATGGGAACTGGGATGCAAATTTGACGGTTGGGACCAGTATTTTGATTATGAGGCCTGGATGCAGGCTTTTAAAGATACGGGAGCTGATCCGGATTTTTATGCCGCTAGGCGAAGAGAGCTGGATGAAGTACTCCCCTGGGATCATATTGATGTCGGAGTGACTAAGAAGTATTTGAGGGGGGAGTACAAGAAATCCCTTAAGGGAGAATTGACGAGAGATTGCAGGACTGCCTGCACCGGCTGCGGTATTAATCTGCTTCAGGAAGGCGGTGTCTGTAAATGATGCATATAAGACTTAAATTCACCAAGGGCAATGAAGTGAAATATATATCCCACCTGGATCTTATGAGAGTATTTCAAAGAGCATTGAGAAGAACAGGCATACCCATATCCTACAGCAGCGGTTTCAATCCTCACATGGAGATTTCCTTTGGGGCTCCATTATCCCTGGGTGTCACCAGCAATGCCGAATATGTGGATTTAAAGCTTGCGGAGCCAATGGATGTCAGGGAGATACAGAGGCGCCTGAATGACTCGCTGCCGGATGGAATAAGGATATTGGACGGTATTGAGATTAGGGAAAACCACAAGAGTGCCATGTCGGTTGTCTCCCATTCAAGATATCGCATCAGAATTTTTATGGAAAACGTATCTTCTGATGAGCTGACAAAGAAAATTGAAGAATTTGCAGCACAAAAGGAAATAAAGATAATGAAGGAACAGCCCAAGAAGGGCTTTGAACTCAAAGAGATTGATATAAAACCCCTGTTAGTCAGTATGAAGCTGATTGAGTCGAAAGAAGATATATACACAATTGACTGCCTTCTTCTAAGCGGAAGCAGTGGGAACCTTAAACCCGGATTATTAATTAAGGCTTTTAAGGAATTTACGGGATATGATATTCAAAGCATCAGGATAAACAGGGAACAAGTATACGGGTTAAAAAACGGCAAGCTTTTGGATTTGCTTGAATATGAAAGCGCAGAAGCATAAAAAACCATGAATCGAAGGATGAAGGAGCGCGATTTATGAAAGAGATTATTATTGATGTCGGTTCCAGGCAAACCCGTGTTGCTTTGCTGGAAAACAAGGAACTGACGGAGATATATATTGAAAGGCAGAGCGAAGAAAGGATTACCGGCAATATATACAAGGGAAGGGTGGAAAATGTGCTTCCCGGAATGCAGGCCGCCTTTATCAATATTGGTTTGGATAAGAATGCATTTTTATATGTAAAGGATGCGCTTCCAAATACTTATTTTGATGAGGATGAGGAGTATGTCAGTTCTGCACAATATAAAGAATATCAGATAGATGAGCTTCTTAAGGCCGGACAGGAAATAATGGTTCAGATTATGAAGGAGCCTATAGATTCAAAAGGAGCCAGAGTAACAACACATATTACTCTGCCGGGAAGATATGCTGTATTGATGCCCACTGTTGAATACATAGGAATATCAAGGCGCATAGAGGATGAAGAAATTAGGGAAAAGCTGAAAAAGCTGGCAGAAGAGCTGAAACCCAAGGGAATGGGACTGATAATCAGAACTGCTGCAGAGGATTGCACCGAAGCGGATTTAAGCAATGATATAAATTTTTTATTGAAGCTTTGGGATAATATAAAACAAAAGCAAAAAACCGGCGCCGCCCCAAGAATTGTACATAAGGATATGAGCATAATATACAGGACTGTCAGAGATATGTTCACCAAGGATATTGACAGGCTTGTAATCAACAATAAGGAACACTATGAGAAGGTTCGGGAGCTAGTAACAATTATTTCATCACATTTAAAAAACAAAGTTGAATATTACAATAAAAGCTATGATATATTTGAATATTATCAGGCAGAGCCTCAGATAAGCAGGATAATCAATCGCAAGGTCTGGCTTAAATGCGGAGGATACATTGTCATAGACCAGACTGAAGCACTTACATCCATAGATGTGAATACAGGAAAGTATGTCGGTACGGTGGACTTGAAGGATACAGTGCTTAAGACAAATATTGAGGCAGCAAAAGAGATAGCAAAGCAGCTGCGCTTAAGAGATATAGGAGGCATCATAATAATTGATTTCATTGACATGGCGGATGAAATCCACGAAAGTACAGTTCTTGAGGCTCTAAAAAATGCATTGAAAAAAGACAGGACAAGAACCAACGTGCTTGGAATAACTCAGCTGGGCCTGGTTGAAATGACCCGAAAAAAGGTGAGGCAGCGTATAGAAAAGATACTGATGGCACCATGCCCTTACTGCAAAGGAGAGGGAAGGATTTTATCCAGTGAGACAATTGTCAAGAAAATTGAGAAGGAAGTAAACAGCTTGTTTTTTAATACCGGTGCCATGGCTGTTTTTCTTGAGATTCATCCGGATGTGGAAGAATTGATAAACTATTATATAGACGAGGACATGTTTGAGTTGGGTAAGAGCTTTAATAAACCTGTATTTGTCAGGACTTCGGCAGAGCTTCACAGGGAAGGCTATATTGTGAAAGGCATAGGCATGTCGGAAATTACGGAGCTTCGCAAAAAGGGCTGCAGGGAAATTTAATTGACAAAAATGTTGCTATATGATAACATATATTGGCGTAGGCGTATCCGCACGAATCGGGTTTAAATTCTCTGATGCAATGAGGATGCCTGGAATTCGGCGAGACTTATTTATGAGGAGGTGTAGCCTAGTGTATGCAATAATAAAGACCGGCGGTAAGCAATATATGGTTAAAGCCGGTGATGTACTTGCGGTAGAAAAGCTTGATGCGGAATCCGGTGAAAAGGTTGTATTTGAAGAAGTACTTGCTGTAGGCGATAACGGTGAGCTTCAGGTCGGGAATCCTGTAGTTGCAGGTGCAAAGGTCGAAGGAACAGTTGTTGGGAATGGCAAAGCAAAGAAGGTAATTGTATTCAAATATAAGCCGAAGAAGGATTATAGGAGGAAGCAGGGTCACAGGCAGCCATTTACAAAGGTTAAAATCGAAAAAATAAACGCATAAAAGCGGAAAAAGCAACGGAGTTGTCTTTTTTGATTAAGATTGTGATCTACAAGGCCCGAGAGGGCAAAATAACGGGTTTCAAGATATCGGGGCATTCAGGCTACGGTACTCATGGCACCGATATAGTCTGCAGTGCGGTTTCCGCCCTTGGCCAAACGGCTCTCCTGGGGCTGCTGAAGGTTGCCGAAGCGGAGGTGCACTACAGGATTGAGGAGGGATACCTTGATTGCAGTATTGCCGGTGCCGGATCGGACAGAAAGCGCATAATGTGTGATGCGATACTTGAAACCATGTATGAAGGATTTAAGAGTATTAAGGATAGCTATAAAAGGCACATTGATATAGTTGAAGAGGAGGTGTAGATATGTTCAAGATGAACCTTCAGTTGTTTGCACATAAAAAAGGTGTGGGCAGCTCAAGAAACGGCAGAGACTCCCATTCACAGAGACTGGGAACAAAAAAGGCGGACGGACAGTCTGTGCTTGCCGGAAATATAATAGTAAGGCAGAGAGGAACAAAAATCCATCCAGGCATAAATGTGGGGATTGGTAAGGATGACACATTATTTGCGCTTATTGAGGGTGTTGTTAAATTTGAACGTAAAGGCAGAGACAAGAAGCAGGCAAGTGTGTATCCGGTGCAATAATAGCATAGAATTACTGAAGGTACGGCCAGGCTGTACCTTTTTTAGCATTTTTGCAGTATAGGAGATGAGATGAATATGAGCATAAAGAATAGCGGAATATATGATGTTCCTGACATTGAGTCGGAGAAGGAGCGTTATATAGAGAGTCTGAAAGAGCATTTAAGCGAACAGCGCCACGACTTTTTCAATCTGCTTCAAGTATTGTACGGCTATACTCAGCTAAAGAAACCGGACAAGGTGCTGGAACACATTTCTGAATACTGCAGGCGGATGGAAAACATAGGCAGGCTCTATAACTGTAAATGTATAAAACTGGCCGATTTACTTTACAATAAGGTAAAAGAAGCAGAGAGCGTCGATCTAAAGCTTGAGGTCAGCGTTGAGGTCAGTTTTGATTCTGCTGTAAGAATCCTTGACGAAGTCCCTGTTGTATATGTTGTAGACCACGCTATATTGGGCTTTTTATATGTGCTTGATGAAAAGGGTATGAAAAATGCCCATATTATATATAACCTGAAAGAAAGTTCAGAGGGATTTCTAATGGAGATATACTGCAGGGAGATAAGGGAAGGACTGTCCGGGCCTGTTGATTTTACTATTCCCGAGCAGGCAATCTATTGGAAGAAAGCAGGAAGAGGCGTTTTGGGATTTGATAAGATAATGAAGTACTGCAGCGACCTTAAGCTCGACGGAAAAATGCTTGGGGATGGAACAACCTTCATTTTGAATATTTCCAAGGTCAACAAAGGAGAATAATATGTTTGTAGATAAGGCAAAAGTATATGTGAAAGCGGGAAACGGAGGAGACGGCAGAGTATCCTTCCGCAGGGAGAAGTATGTGCCAAATGGCGGACCGGATGGGGGAGACGGAGGAAAAGGCGGAGACATAGTCTTCATAGCAGACGAAAACATGAGAACCCTGATGGATTTCAGATATAAGAGAAAGCATATTGCCGAAAACGGAGAAATGGGAGGAACCAATAATTCATCCGGCAAGAGTGCTGATGACCTGTACATAAAGGTACCTGCAGGCACCATTCTCAGAGATGCCGAATCCAGACTTCTTCTCGGAGATTTGAAGAACCCCGGGGACAAGGCAATTGTTGCACTTGGGGGCAGGGGCGGAAAAGGAAATCAGCATTTTGCCACTCCCACAAGGCAAGCGCCCAGGTTTGCCCAACCGGGGGAGCCGGGAATGGAAAGATGGATCGAGCTGGAGCTGAAGCTTTTGGCCGATGTTGGACTTATAGGATTTCCGAATGTGGGGAAATCAACATTCCTTTCTGTAGTAACTTCCGCAAAACCCAAAATTGCGAATTATCATTTTACAACTCTTGTACCTAATTTGGGGGTAGTGGATCTGGGAGAAGCCAGAAGCTTTGTGATTGCAGATATTCCCGGACTTATCGAAGGAGCCCACAGCGGAGTGGGATTGGGACATGATTTTTTGAGGCATGTAGAAAGGACAAAAGTGCTGATACATCTGCTGGACGCTTCAGGACTTGAGGGGAGAGATCCTCTGGAAGATTTCGATAAAATTAACGAGGAATTGAGGCTGTACAGCGAGAAGCTTGCGAACAAGCCGCAGGTTGTTGCCTGCAACAAGATGGATATTCCTGCCGCGAGGGAGAATTATGCCAGGATAGCAGAGATGCTTAGCAGGAGGGGATATGAGGTGTTTGCAATTTCGGCGGCAACCAGGGATGGTATTTCACCGCTTATGGATAGAGTTTTTAACCTGCTTGAAAGTACAAGAGATGAAGAACCGGTTGAAGAAATCGTAGATTTGATGTATCATATTAATACAGAGGATAAGCCATTTACTGCCAGAAAGGAAAATGGAGTATTTATCGTGGAAGGGAAGCTGATTGAACAACTGCTTGCATCAGTTAACCTGGATGATAATGACTCTATCAAGTACTTTCAAAAGGTACTTAGAAAGAGGGGTATCGTTGATGAGCTGAGACAGTTAGGTGTTAAAGACGGTGATACAATTAGGATGCTGGATTTGGAATTTGAGTATTTTGAATGAAGAACTGGAGGTCAATTGTAGAATATGAACTGCATGCATTGCGAAAATTGTAAACAGAACACCGCCACATATTTCTGCCTGGCAAAAAACGAAATCATTATTAACGAGAGTTTTGTTGCCAATATCGAAAAGAGCAGAAAGGGATGGAAAAAGGGTGATCCTGGATACGAAACTCATCGGCGCAAGCTCAGAAAAGAAATAGAAGTATAAAAATAACGGCAGACATAAGTCTGCCTTTTGAACATAACGGCGGAGCAGATTTTATGAAATTGCGGGGGTGATTTTGTGAAAAGGAAAGTGGTTGCGGTAATCAGTATATTAGTTGTCATAGCCTTTCTGCTGACAATTATTGCTCCATTATTTCAATAGGTTTATGTTTCGCGGGAATCGTATTTGTGCATACTCTGAATAAAAAATAACAGTTGACATATTTGATGCATATGTTATAATCAACAGAAATACATTTGATTCAAATCATATGAGTATGGAGATTTATGCAATGAATAATTTATTAGGGAAAGGAATAAGCGGAATATATTACTTTAGCTTTAACCTGGGCTATTACTTTAGCGCCGGTTATTATGCATGCAAAAAAGAATATATTCCTTTTCCTGATGAGTTGGAAGAATTTAAAAAATTATTGTAAGTAAAACTTTTATTCGTATGAAATAGCATCGATTCAAATAAGGCTCATTAGAGCCTTATTTTTTTTATCGTATAGGAAATAATAATTTCCTATACGATGGGGGATGCAAGGGGGAGAAGCCCCCTGCCGATAAAGGAGGGTGCTCAGGATGCTTGCATCCGTCGAAGGGAACCATAGGGTTCCCTAGCGAAAAAAATGCGCCGTGAGACGCATTTTTTAGAAAATATAAAGGAGGGTAATTATGGTGATAGTAATGAGAGAAAATGCCTCAGATGAAGAAATCGAAAAACTTAGAGAAAGGATAGAAACGGAAGATCTCAAGGTAAGTGTAATAAAGGGCAGGGATTATTGTGTGCTTGGAATTATCGGAGATACTACCGGTATAGACATAAGTGAAATCGAAGCAAATGAAAGCGTGGAAGCGGTCATGAAGATTCAACAGAGATACAAGCTTTCAAACAGAATGTTTCACAAGGACAACTCGGTAATACAGGTAGGCGACAAGACCATAGGCGGTCAGGAACTGGCTGTAATAGCAGGCCCTTGCTCGGTGGAAAGCGAAGAGCAGATATTGGAATTGGCGAAAGAGGTGAAAGAGTGCGGGGCAGGCTTCTTAAGAGGAGGCGCATTCAAGCCCAGGACATCGCCGTACAGCTTCCAGGGCATGAAGCTTGAGGGACTTGAGCTTTTGAAACTTGCCCGGAAGGAAACCGGCCTTCCGATTGTCACGGAAATAATGTCAGTGGATATGATAGAGAGATTCGTAGAAGATGTGGACGTAATACAGGTTGGCGCAAGAAACATGCAGAACTTTGAGCTGCTTAAGGAGCTTGGAAAGACCACAAAGCCCATACTTTTGAAGCGCGGACTGTCTGCAACAATAGAAGAGCTGCTAATGTCAGCAGAATATATCATGTCTGAGGGGAACAGCAATGTAATACTTTGTGAAAGAGGCATAAGAACCTTCGAGACCTATACAAGAAATACTTTGGATATCAGCGCTATTCTGGCAATCAAGAAACTCAGCCATTTGCCCGTAATAGTTGATCCAAGCCATGCGACGGGCTTGTGGTGGATGGTTGAACCTCTGGCAAAAGCATCGGTTGTTGCGGGTGCTGACGGAATTATGGTAGAAGTGCACAGCGATCCTGCAAATGCCAAGTGTGACGGGCAGCAATCCATTAAGCCGGAAAAGTTCAGGGCAATGATGAAAGATATTACATTAATGGCGGACTCGCTGAAAAAGGCTAATTAAAGGGCGGAACATAAAGAAAATACTGGAAATGGTATCAGTTAAGTGTTACGATGATTGGAGGAATTAAATTGGAAGAGGGTGACTTTAGAAGGAATATTGCAGTAGTTGGCTTGGGATTAATAGGCGGTTCTTTTGCCATGGCACTGAGAAAGCATAATGCAGTAAGAATATTCGGCATAGATATTGATGAGAGCGTATTGAACAAAGCAGCCGGCTGCGGAGTAATAGACGAGGGTGCTTCCAATGCAAAAAAAATATTATGCAAATCCGATATGGTAATAATTGCTTTGTATCCGCGGGAAGCAATTGAATTTATTAAGAATTATGCCGAATATTTCAGACCGGGGACCATAGTTACCGATACTTGCAGTATCAAGCAGCCGATAATTGAAGCTGCAAAGAAAAGCTTGCGGCAGGATGTGGAGTTTGTCGGGGGACATCCGATGGCGGGAAATGAGTTTCAAGGTTTTGAAGCCGCATCCCGGGAACTCTTTTTTGATACTAACTATATTATCACACCCCATGAAAGCAATAGCGAAAGCGGGATAATGGCTGTGGAAAAGCTGGCAGCTTCAATAGGATGCAAGTGTTTGACCAGGATAGGAGCAGAGGCTCATGACCGTTTGATATCCTTTACAAGCCAGCTCCCGCATATAGTTGCCATCTCGTTTGCAAACCTGATGATGAGGGAGAAGGGCATAAGCCCTTTTACCGGGCGCAGCTTCAAGGATGCCACCAGAGTGGCGGCATTGAATAAGGAACTCTGGACTCAAATTCTCAGGATGAATAATTTGAATATTATTGATAGAATAGAAGATATGGAGGACATGCTTCATAAATTAAAAGATGCTATAAAAGAACAGGACGAAAGCAGCCTTCAAATACTGTTCGACAATGCTATTAAAAGTAAAAGGGAGGTTATATAGATGGTGACTATAGAGGTTTCAATAAAAAGCAGCAGCAAAAAATATAACATCCAAATCGGCAAAAACATTCGGCAGGAGCTTTATAAATATCTTTCAGAGAGATATAGGGGCAAAAAGGCTGTAATAGTTACCGATGATAATGTAAATAAGCTTTACGGAGCATCATTATATAGGGGTATAGTTGAGGCAGGGATGAAATGCAGGCTTATATCCTTTAGTCCGGGTGAAAAAAGCAAATCCCTGCAAGTCCTTTCGGGGATATATGAGGATCTTGCCGGTTTCAACGCAGACAGGGGAGATATCATTATTGCGTTTGGCGGCGGGGTTGCAGGCGATTTGGCAGGGTTTGCCGCAGCTACCTATTTAAGGGGCATATCGTATATTCAACTCCCGACAACATTACTGGCGCAAGTAGACAGCAGCGTAGGCGGTAAAACTGCAATTGACCTTTCCTCGGGGAAAAACCTGGTAGGAAGCTTTTATCATCCTGAAATTGTATTTATTGATACTTTATTTCTGAATACACTGGAAGACAGGTATTTGAGGGACGGCATGGCTGAAGTAATCAAATACGGATGCATAAAGGACAAGAGCCTCTTTGACAGGCTTTCGGATTATGAAAACCTGCAGCAATGTATTGCCGATATGGATGAATTGGTATGCACCTGCTGTTCGATAAAAAGAGCAGTAGTGGAAGCGGATGAGCTGGACAGAGGGGAAAGAATGCTTCTTAATTTCGGTCATACCTTTGGCCATGCAGTAGAACAATATTATAATTATGAGAAGTATACCCACGGGGAAGCTGTTGCAATGGGTATGGCGGAAATTACAAAACGGAGCGAGGAGATGGGATTAACAGAACGGGGTACTGCAAAAGCTTTGGCGGATATATTAAAGAAATATGGCTTGCCTTATGAAATCCCTGTTGCAAATAAAAAAGATCTGATAAATGTTATGAGGCGGGATAAAAAATTCAGCGGTGATAGTATAAGGCTTGTTTTATTAAATAAACTGGGAACTGCCTTTATAATGAAAGCAAAATCCGAAGAACTTGAAAGCTTTCTTGATACAACGGGAGATGCAAGGGAGGATTAAGGATGAAAGAAGTGAAAATATATCCCGGCAGCCTTGCCGGAGAGGTTTTCATACCGGCCTCAAAAAGCATAAGCCATAGGGCGGTGATATGCGCAGGACTCTCGGAAGGAATAAGTAACATAAATAATGCTGGAATATCGCAGGACATTGAAGCGACTATAGAAGCAATGAGAAGCTTCGGTACAACGATTGAAAAGGCGGATGCCTCACTGAGGATAAAGGGGAGTGCCGTACCTAAGCTGAAAAACTCCGGAATAAATTGTCATGAATCAGGTTCTACCTTAAGGTTTATTATACCCATTGCAGCCTTGACGGGTGAACCCGTTACTTTTTACGGAGAAGGGAGACTGGTTGAAAGGCCTTTGCTGCAATATTACAATATTTTTGAGAAGCAGGGGATAAAATACGAAACCGAGGCAGGAAAGCTTCCTCTTCACATTAACGGCAGGCTGGTTCCCG
Organism: Bacillota bacterium; assembly: GCA_022706825.1. GTDB lineage: Bacteria > Bacillota > Clostridia > Lutisporales > Lutisporaceae > BRH-c25. The sequence continues at coordinate 8,972 of JAKJBU010000013.1, read as the reverse complement.
GAGAGTTTCAACTGGAGGGGAATATCAGCTCTCAGTTCATTAGCGGCTTGATGTTTGCACTGCCGCTTTTGGAGGGGGATTCACTGATAACGGTAACCACAGAGCCGGAGTCAAAGCCTTACATAGATCTTACACTGAAGGTTCTGAAGGACTTTTCAATACATATAGAAAACCGCGATTACAGGACTTTTGTTATAAAAGGAAGGCAAAAGTACAGAGGGACGGATTATACCGTTCCCGGAGATTTTTCACAGGCTGCCTTCTGGCTGGCAGCGGGAGCATTAGGGTCGGAGGTGGTATGCAAGGGCCTTGATATAAATTCCATGCAGGGTGACAGAGTAATGATGGACATAATTGGCGAAATGGGAGGCGGAATATTTATAAAAACTGATGCTGTCAGGGCGCTTCCGACTGATACAAGAGGAACAGTTATCGACGCCTCCCAGTGTCCGGATTTGGTCCCGATATTGGCAGTTCTGGGGGCACTGAGCGAGGGAAGGACTGAAATAGTAAATGCGGGCCGGCTGCGTTTGAAGGAATCCGACAGGCTGAAGGCTGTAAGCAGCGAGCTTGGCAAACTGGGAGCGTGTATTATGGAATTACAAGACAGCCTGGTTATTGACGGCAGAAAAAGCCTGCGGGGCGGAAGGGTTGAAAGCTGGAATGACCATAGGGTTGCAATGGCACTGGCTATAGCAGCCACAAGGTGCGAAGAGCCGGTTATCATAAGCGATGCTTCTTGTGTGAAAAAGTCTTATCCTGAGTTCTGGGTACATTATAAAGCATTGGGGGGAAAAATCGATGAGCGGTATATGGGGTAACAGCTTAAAAATATCAATATTCGGGGAATCCCACGGTAAAGCAATAGGAATAAATATCGACGGCTTGAAAGCCGGAATCCTTCTGGATCTTGACTGTATAAGAAAGGAAATGCAAAGACGGGCTCCGGGGAATAATGAGTTCTCCACGCCGCGCGCGGAAGGGGACGAATTTGAAATATTAAGCGGCTTTTTTGAGGGCAGAACTACAGGGGCACCTTTATGTGCAGTGATACATAATACAGATAAAAAATCCGAAGATTATGCAGAGCTGAAAAATGTAATGAGGCCTTCTCACAGTGACTACACGGCTTATGTGAAATATGGCGGCTTCAATGACTATAGAGGCGGAGGGCATTTTTCCGGGAGGCTGACTGCCCCGCTGGTTTTTGCGGGAGCTATATGCAAACAGCTTCTTGAAAGCAGGGGAATTACCATAGGCAGTCACATAAGGAGCATAGGAGAAGAGCAGGACAGGCCTTTCAATCCTGTCAGCGTTGACTCAGGCACATTAAAAAAATTGGCGGGCAAGGCTTTTCCCGTATTGGATGCAAAAAGCGAAGCCCTTATGAAAGAGGTTATCGCCCGGGCAAAGGAGCAAAAGAACTCGGTAGGCGGTGTTGTGGAAACTGCAGTACTGGGCGTGAAGCCGGGAATCGGAGAACCTTTTTTTGACTCAGTAGAAAGCACTTTAGCTCATCTCATATTTTCCATTCCGGGAGTAAAAGGCCTGGAATTCGGAGCGGGTTTTGATATATCAAAGCTTATGGGTTCCGAGGCAAATGATGAGTATTATATGGATGGAGAGGAAGTAAAAACCTACAGCAACAACAATGGGGGAATACTTGGAGGCATAACCGGCGGAATGCCGATAATATTTCGGACCGCCATAAAGCCTGTTGCCTCAATCGGCAGGCGGCAGCGGGCCATAGATATTGAGAAGAAAGAAAACGTTGGATTGGAAGTACAGGGAAGGCATGATCCGTGCATTGTGCCGAGAGCAGTGCCTGTAGTAGAGGCAGTTACTGCTATTGCACTTTTAGACCTTATTATGGTTAGTCAGGGAAAATGAATGAATAGAAGGTGTGTTTGCATTGAATGAACTTGAAATCTTAAGACAGAAGATAAATGAAACTGATGAAAAGCTTGTGAAGCTGTTTATAGAAAGAATGGCACTTGCCAAAAAGGTCGGGGAGTACAAATCAGGGAAAAACATGAGGATATATGATCCGGCAAGGGAAAAAGACATTATTGGCAGGTTTGTCAATAGAGTCGGAGTCGATTTTGATGTAAAGTATATTGAGCAGTTTTTGGAAAACCTGATGTTTTTGAGCAGGAGGCTTCAAGGAGATATAATAGGCAGAAAGCAGGAACCTTCTAAGATAGAAAACCTCAATACGAACATGGCAATAGGCTATCAAGGGGTGCCGGGCTGCTATAGCTATCAGGCGGGGCTTGAATATTTCGGGGAAGGGATTGAGGCCTTGAGCTATCACAGTTTCAGGGATGTTTTCGATGCTCTTGCAAAAGGGGAAATACAGTACGGCATACTGCCGATAGAAAATACCACCTCCGGCAGTATTAATGAAGTATACGATTTACTTAGAGAATATGAATTCTATATCGTAGGCGAAAAATGCCTGAGGGTGGAGCACAGCTTACTTGCGGTGGAGGGTGCAAAGCTATCTGATATTAAGGAGATTTACAGTCACCGGCAGGGTTTGATTCAGTGCAGCCGTTATCTTTCACAATACCCCGAATGGAAGCAGATACCCTATTTTGATACCGCAGGAAGCGCAGAGTACATTGCGAAGGAAGGCTTGAAATCCAAAGCATGTATTGCAGGTGAGAAGGCAGCTTCAGTATATGGCCTGTGTATAATTTGCCGGGGCATACAGGATAACAGGAACAACAGTACCAGATTTGTAATTATTAGCAAAGAAAAGCTTGATAATGAAAAGGCTGATAAAATCAGCATAGTATTCAGTGTGCCTCATAAGCCGGGAAGCCTTTATGGAATATTAAGGTATTTTGCGGAGGGTAATTGCAATCTGATGAAAATTGAGTCCAGGCCTTTGGAAGATAAGGCATGGGAATATTTCTTTTATACGGATTTAAGCGGAAACATAAATGAGGAAGGTATAAGAGGCATTCTGGCGGATATGGAGAAGGAATGTTCATATTTCAGATTGCTGGGCAATTATGCAAGCGAGGTTGGATGCGGATGATGAATAATGTTTTCGGATTAATCGGAGAAAGCCTGAGACACAGTTTTTCTCCGCAAATACACTGCGAAATATTCAAAATGCTGGGGATAGATGGAGAATACAGGCTTTTTGAGCTGAAGGAAGAGGAGCTGAAGCCTGCGCTCCTGAAGTATAAGGGGCAGGGCATCAAAGGTTTGAATGTCACTGTGCCATATAAAATAAAGATTATGCCTTACCTTGATGTGATTTCGGAAGAAGCTGAAAAAATCGGTGCGGTAAATACAATATCATTGGTTAATGGTATACTCACAGGGTATAATACCGATTACAGCGGCTTTGGGATGCTGCTTGCAAGAAGCCGAATAGAGGTAAAAAATAAAAGTGCTGTAATACTGGGCACCGGCGGGGTTTCAAAGGCAGCAGCGCAGTATCTCATGGATAATGGAGCAAAAGCCATCACATTTGTGAGCAGAAATCCCGGTGATGGGGCTGTCGGCTATAATGAAACAGCAAGCCTGAAGGGGGATATTATTATAAATTGCACTCCCTGCGGAATGTACCCCAAGGCGGATGTATCACCGGTTCCTTACGGAATATTCAAGCAGTTCGGTACAGCAGTAGATTTGATATATAATCCGGGAAAAACATTGTTTTTGAAGCAGGCTGAAGATAACGGGCTGAAAGCGGTAAACGGGCTTTACATGCTTGTGGGCCAGGCTGTTGCAGCCCAGGAAATCTGGAATGGAATAGGGCTTACAAGCCAACAGGTGGATAGTATTTACCTGCAAATAAAAAAAATGCTCTATAGGGACACAAGCAAGAATATAGTATTGATAGGACTTATGGGCTGCGGAAAGACATCTATAGGAAAGCTGCTTGCTGAAAAGCTTGGGAGAAAGTTCATAGATATCGATGATATGATTGAAAAACAAGAGGGATGCACTATTAACGAACTGTTCCTGCAGGGGGAAGAGCACTTTCGCAATCTGGAGACTAAGGCGGTGCTTGCTCTGGAAAAGGAAAAGGATTTAGTTATTTCAACCGGAGGCGGTGTGGTAAAAAGAGCCGTAAATATGAAAAGCCTGAAAAAAAACGGAATTATTATATTTATTGACAGGGATATATGTGATATTATGAATGACATTGATACAAGCACGAGGCCGCTGCTGGCAGGGGGGACAGACCGGCTGCTGCAGCTGCATGCCGAAAGGTATGATTTGTACAAGGAGTACAGTGATTTCACAGTTTATAATGGAAGTAAAGCTGCGGATGTTGTTGAAGATATCCACAGGAATTTAATGGAAAAACTTTAAAAACTCTGTATATTATTGTATAATGAACATAATTCATAAAAGAATACAGAGGTATTTTTATGTACGAGGATGCAGTTGACAATGAGCAAAGCAGGATTGGGATTATGGGAGGCACCTTTGACCCGATTCATTACGGACACCTTGCGGCAGCCGAGGCAGCGAGGATAGAATTTGGGCTCTGCAAGGTCATATTCATGCCTGTGGGAAACCCTCCCCATAAGCAGTCGCAAGCGATAAGCGATGCAGAGCACAGGTATCGTATGACAGCTCTCGCAACTTCTTCTAACTCCGGGTTTGAAGTGTCCCGCCTGGAAGTGGATAAGGCCGGGATTACATATACTTTTGATACAATGAAGGAACTGAGAAACATATATGGCGAAGCTCCCGCAATATATTTTATTACGGGGGCCGATGCAGTGCTGGAGCTGCTGACGTGGTACAAGTTAGGGGAGCTTTTGACGCTCTGCAAATTTATTGCTGTTACCAGGCCCGGATTTGATATTTGTAAGCTGGAACAAAAGATAGCGGAAATTACGTCTAAATATGATGGAGAAATTATATGCCTGGAAGTTCCATTACTTGAAATATCCTCTACAGATATCAGAGAAAGGATAAGGAGCGGAAAGCCTGTAAAATATCTGCTCCCGGAAGAGGTGGAAGCATATATACATAAAAACGGACTTTACAAGGAGTGAATTATTTGCTGGATTTGAACTCAATAATGGAGCATCTTGAAAAGACCATATCCTCAAAGAGATATATACATTCTGTTAATGTGAGCAAAACAGCTAAGAAGCTTGCCGAATTTTATGAATACGATGCAGTCAAGGCGGAAATTGCAGGTTTGGTGCATGATTGTGCCAGGGACCTTGAAAAGCCCCTTCAACTGAAATGCCTTAAGGAAGAAGGTATTGAGGCGGATGAACTGACTCTGAATATTGAGGAGCTGTTGCACGGCCCTGCTGCAGTACATATTTGCAGAAAAGTTTTTGCCATTGAGGATGAGGAGATATTAAGCGCTGTAAGATATCATACAACCGGTAAAGAGAATATGTCACTTCTTGAAAAAATAATCTATCTTTCGGATTTTATCGAACCCTCAAGGAGTTTTCCTGGAGTGGAAGAGCTGAGGGGACTAGCCTTCAAGAACCTGGACAAAGCTCTGCTTCTGGCTTTTAATTCGTCTATCCTGTACATATTGTCAAAAAACGAATATGTGCATATTAATACAATACTTGCAAGAAACCATGTGCTTAAAGAAGTCGGAGAGAATGGAATGCAGTGTCATGACAGCAGCAGATAGAAATATCACTGTGTCTGGCGTAAAATATTTAGAAAACGAGGTTTACAAGCTTGAAAAAATATATAATAATTTTTTTGGCATCGTTTTTAGTTTTTTATGCAATAATCGGCGGAGTATATAATAAATATAAATCAAATATGACTGATGAGCACTTTGTCAGGACGATTGAAGAGAATCCCGAACTTGAGCCCGAAGACACGAAAGAGGATGTAATAATAAACACTTTGGTAATGGGTATTGATGAAGCAAGATCTGATACTATGATTGTGGTCAGCTATAATAAGGAAAACCAAAAAATTGCATTGCTTTCCATACCAAGAGATACCAGGGTTGAGATTCCGGGATACGGCATTGACAAGATTAATGCGGCAGCTGCAAAAAAAGAAGGTACTGCTCTTGCCATGCGGACTGTGGGTAATCTTCTGGATGTTCCCATACATCATTATGTTAAGGTAACTTTTAAAGGAGCTGAAAGGATAATAGATATATTGGGAGGAGTATCGGTAAATGTGCCCCCTGGTATGGATTATGAGGACCCTGTTCAGGATTTGTATATTCATTTAAAACCGGGTAAGCAAGTGCTCAATGGTAAGGATGCTGTGAAATTTGCCAGATTCAGATCGGGATATCCCGACCAGGACCTTGGCAGGATTAGAGCCCAGCAGCAGCTTATAAAGGCATTTATCGACAAGCTTACAAGCCCCAAGATGATACCAAAAGCACTTACAATCGCCGATGCAATGTCCAAATGTATTAAGACCAATCTTGAAAGCAGTGATATAGCACACTATGCTATTAATATTAAAGACATAAAAATGGAGAATGTGAGTTTTTATACACTTCCGGGCAGCGACGGATACATAAACAGAGTCTCATACTTTTTGCATGATGAGGCCAAGCTCAAGGAGATGATGCAGCAGATACGGATAGATCTTGGAGTAGAGGAGCCTGCAGAGGAGATGGAATTGCTGCCGGCAGATAATGATAATGCTCCGGAGGGGGCGGAAAGCGGTATTGGCTTAAGATGACATAAGTTAATATTGACAATGGTTATAAATATGATATAACAATTGTAAGATAATAGAGATAAACGGAGGGGTGCATTTGTTTTCAGTATCAACGGAAATGGCAAATAAAGCCATCGAACTCTTGAAGGGCAAGAAGGCAAAAGATATAAAGCTATTGGATATTCATGAGCTTACTACTATATCAGACTACTTTGTAATTGCTGCAGGAAGCTCTACAACACAAGTACAGGCAATGAGCGATGAATTGGAAGAAAAAATGGAACTTGCAGGTTATGAAATGCATCATAAGGAAGGATTCAGAAACGGCAGATGGATATTACTTGATTATGGAAATGTAATAGTTCACTTGTTTCATGATGAAGAAAGACAATTCTATAATCTTGAAAGACTCTGGGTAGATGCAAAAACGGTTCTTGTGGATAATGAATAGATAATAATTCTATATTGTTTAGGGGTGTTAGTATGAGTAAAGACCTGCATCCCATACTTAAAGGAATCATACCGCTGATAGATGGGATAGCAAATACATTTGGGAAAAACTGCGAAGTTGTACTGCATGATATCAGGAATCCGCAAAGCTCTGTTATTGCGATAGCCAACGGACACATAACCGGAAGAAGCATCGGAAGCCCTATGACTGAGTATGGTTTGGCTACACTGCGCAGCGGACAATTCGACAAGCCTATAGTAAACTATAGAAAGAAGACAAGGGACGGCAGGATTCTGAAATCCTCGTCATTGTTTATAAAGGATGAAAATGGGAAGCTTATTGGTTTTCTGTGCATCAATTATGATATTTCAGAGCTTACAATAGCCAGAAACATTATTAATAATCTGGCAAATGTGATCGAAGAAACGGATTTCAGCGAAGAAGACGAATGTTTTGGAAACACGGTAAATGAGATGCTGAGCAGTATAGTGAATAAGGCATTGGAATCCGTAGGGAAGCCGGTTGCCTTCATATCTAAAGAGGAAAAGGTGAATATAGTTCAGTTGCTGGACGAAAAGGGCGTATTCCTGATAAAAGGAGCCATTGACTATGTCGCCAAGGTTCTTTGCGTATCAAGATATACTGTTTATAATTATCTGGATGAGACGAGAGTAAATGATTAATAATGAAAGAAGGGATATATAATGACAAAAGAAATCATCAGTGCTGAAAAGGCACCAGGGGCTATAGGCCCGTATTCCCAGGCTGTAAAGTACGGGAACATGGTATTTACTTCAGGTGCGATAGGAGTTGATCCCGCTACAGGTGTATTTCCCGAGGGGGGTATCCAGGTTCAGGCCAAACAGTGCCTTGAGAATCTCAAGGCTGTACTTGAAGCTTCAGGGAGCAGTTTGGAGAATGTGCTCAAGACTACAGTATTTATTAAGGATATGAATGATTTTTCAAAAATCAATGAAATTTATGGACAATATTTTACTGAGAAGCATCCGGGAAGATCCTGCGTGGAGGTTGCAAGGCTGCCGAAGGATGCACTTATAGAAATTGAAGCAGTAGCATATATAGGATAAAGAACATGTGTGGGACACGGGTGGGACACGGGGACGTTTCTCCTGTCCCGCTGGAGAGACACGGGGACGTCAGACTGTGTGATAATTCACCAAATGCATAAAAAATATCTATAAGGAAACTCTTTTTAAAAAGGGTGGGGCTGATGACAAAGCCACCAGCCTTTTTACATTATTTGGTTATTGCAGAATCAAAAAGGATTTTTCATGTTTATGTCGAATATAGCTATAAGAAAGTATTTTTATGAAGGAGCTGTATTTAGATGGCATATATTAAAGGAGAAGATAGATACCAAATAACCATGTTTCCTGAAAGTATTGATGAATACATTGCTGAAAACAATCCCGTCCGCCTAATTGAGGCCTATGTCGAAGGATTAGACCTGAAAAGCTTCGGATTTATTGGAACCGATCCATCAGCAGTAGGGCATCCAAGTTATGATCCTAAAGATAAATTAAAGCTCTACCTATATGGATACCTGAATAGAATACGCTCATCCAGAAGGCTGGAAGATGAGGCTGCAAGAAACATTGAAGTAATATGGCTTCTCAAAAAGTTAAAGCCTGATTTTAAAACAATAGCTGATTTTAGAAAGGATAACAAAAAAGCTCTAAAAGCTGTATTCAGAGATTTTAACAAACTCTGTGACGAATGGGGGTTATTCGGGAAAGAACTGGTAGCCATAGATGGCTCAAAGTTTAAAGCATGCAACTCAAAGAAAAACAACTATAGTATAAAGAAGCTTAATCGTCATTTAAAATACATTGATGAAAAAATAGATAAATAT
>JAKJBU010000139.1 GCA_022706825.1 Bacillota bacterium | reverse complement strand
ATTAATGACCAGATTCAACTGGAGGTTATTAATGGCAGAATTGTAATTACACCTGTTGAAGTAATAGAAAAAGACTTTTTTGAGACTGAATTGGGCAAGGAGATTAAGGAGGCACTTGAAGAGTATAGAGTAGAAAAAGCGAAAGGGAATATTAAAACATATGATACTGTGGATGAGATGTTTAATGATATAGGGGTAGAAGCAAATGAGTAATTTCAAGCTTGATGAAAAGGCTGATATAATCCATAATTCAATGCCCTGTTTGATGGATATAAGCAGCATACTGACATATTAGAACGTATTGAAAAAGTGGTTTGACAAGATGAAATAATTATGAGGCGTTTAAATAGTTAATGGGCAATGCAGACGTCATTTGTCCATTATTTTTTTTTGATTTAGTAAGTTTGCATACAAAAGCTACAAGTTGACAGACAGCGCTTAGGGAAAAAAGTTAAGTTCGGCTAAGACTGTCGAAAAAGTGGTATTATAATAACAAAGCGAAAAATGTACAAAAGCAGAAAGAACCGTCCCCGCTGCTTCCCCGCTGCTTCATACTTTGGAAAGGTAAGGTGATCTTATGAATAAAGAAATATGGCTTGCCGGAGGGTGCTTCTGGGGTGTGGAGGAATACTTCTCCCGTATAGAGGGAGTAGTGGATACCTCTGTGGGATATGCCAACGGGGAGACGGAGAACCCGTCTTATTACGATATTCCTTACACAGGGCATGCAGAAACGGTACATGTGGTTTATGATGCGGATAAAACAAGCCTGGAAGTTATACTGGAGCATTTTTTCGGTATAATAGATCCCACAATTTTGAACAGGCAGGGCCCTGACGTGGGTACCCAATACCGCACAGGCATTTACTATTCCGATGAAAAGGACAGAGAGGCTGTAGAGCAGGTGATAGCCAAAGAGCAGCAGAAGTATAAGGCACCGATTGTTACCGAGGTGAAGAAGCTGGAGCATTATTATCCCGCGGAGGAGTATCATCAGGATTATCTGAA
>JAKJBU010000138.1 GCA_022706825.1 Bacillota bacterium | reverse complement strand
TCAGATTTTTAGGAGTTCCTTCAACTAGGATCTTCCCATTATCCATTATAACTATTCTATCACATAGCCTAGCAGCTTCTTCCATATAATGGGTAGTTAGGATTACAGTAATTCCTCTTGAGGAAAGATCCTTTAACTTCTCCCAAATTAGATGTCTTGCCTGCGGATCAAGACCAGTAGTTGGTTCATCTAATATTAATAATTTAGGATTGTTAATCATCGCCCTAGCTAAGACGAGTCTCCTCTTCATTCCTCCAGATAATTTATCAATTGGACTTTCTTTTTTGTCATTGAGCTGGACGTAGTCTACTAGATCGTTAGCTCTCTTTTTTGCCTCTTCTATAGGTATATCAAAATATCTTGAGTACTGAATTAGATTTTTTATTACAGAAAAATCAGGATCCAAATTATCCATCTGTGGAACAACGCCCATATGTTGTTTTATTTCTCTAGGATGCTCATTCACATCCAATCCAAATACTTTAAGATCGCCACTTGTTTTTGGGGATACACATTGAATTATTTTCATTGTAGTGGTTTTACCCGCTCCGTTTGGCCCCAAAAATCCAAAAACTTCTCCTTCTTTAACTTTGAAATTGATTTTATTGACTGCAACAAAATCTTTGAACCGTTTTTCTAAATTTTTGGCTTCAAGGACTACGGCCATTATATCACTTGTTTATGTTAATATCTTTTATTTTAAAATCTTTACAATTGTAATTATTTTTTGGGGATTTATCTGTTAGTATGCTATGAAATGATAAATCTTTCGGAGGGCGATATTGGTAAAGTCATATAATAGATAATCTCTTTTGGATCTCCCCAAGAAATCAAATTCAATAAGAATTCAAGGATAGATCCTTTTTTGCCAGTTGATTAAAAATGAGTGTTTTATATACAATAAAAATTCATAATGCATGGGCTAAAAATGACACTTGTAGTGGATTTGTATCCCACAATAATCAATTTCTTTTAAAAAAACAACGCAGATAAAAGTATTGGAAATACTCAGGCACTAAGGATATGCTAGTAAACA
>JAKJBU010000137.1:462-1116 GCA_022706825.1 Bacillota bacterium | reverse complement strand
GACAATCCTCGACATTATCTGCCCGGTCTTGTTATTGTCATAGAAGGAAAAGGACAGCTTCTGGAGATGTGAAAAAATATCCTCTCTCATGTCATACTCAATTCTGGCGCCCATTATATGGCCCCAAGCTGTAATGAAATACTGGCAGAAGTACTTGAGTATGTGCATTCCGAGCATTAATGCCCCAATCTTCAAAATGATATCAAAAGCCACGCCAATTTCAACACTTATGCCGTGGTCCAGCAGGTATCTTACAAGCACAGGAAACAGCAGATCTATTCCCGCTACCGTAAGTGAACAGAACATATCAAGAAAGAATAAGCCTTTATATGGCTTATAATATGAAATGAATCTCCTCAGCTTATTCATAGGTTAAGACCCCCACATCAAAAAAATAACAGCTGCACTCAGCAAAAAACATCGTTAACAAATATATTATATACATTTGCCGTACGTATTCCAATAAATATTTGTGGGACATGGGGACGTTTCTCCTGTCCCGCTGAAATCGGGACAGGAGAAACGTCCCCGTGTCCCCGTCCCCGTGTCCCTCTTTATGCGGAATGCTCATTCAACAATAAGGCTATCCGCCTTCTCAAAAATTTCTTCCTGCCTAACTTTCGGAAGCCGGTCAATATAGTTTTTCAGGTATAG
>JAKJBU010000137.1:0-439 GCA_022706825.1 Bacillota bacterium | reverse complement strand
AATGCCATTTCCGCTTCCGATAAATCCACTGCCTGTATATCAGTTTTAAACGGATGCCTTCTTATCAGTGCGGCAATCTCTATATCTCCAAGGATATCAAAAACCGAAGTGATTTCTTCCTCATTGAGCATTGCATCAAATAATAAATCCTCCAAGTCCCCGAAGGATTTTACTTTTTCTTTTATAAGCGCAAGCTTATCGGATGAATGACGGCACATGAGCAATTCGTCAATCAGCTTTCTGTAATCCTCATCATGCATCTTCGCCCCGGACAGAAATCGGATTCCGGGTTTCAAGTCCGGTAAAACCCTCGATATGAAGGTTTTGTTCAGAGTATTCATCCTTACTGCGTGAAGGATATTGGTTATAATTTTCGGCATGCTTCTTTCTATATATCTTTTTAGGGGAAGACTGTCAGCATTCAGCTCTTCAAGCATCT
>JAKJBU010000136.1:632-1228 GCA_022706825.1 Bacillota bacterium | reverse complement strand
ATGGAGCACTGTTCTATGCCAATGTTTTTTTCGGATGGCACATTATGGCTGATCTTTGGCCATTATTTCTGATAGGCATTGCAGTGGGGCTTTTTGAGCTGTACCTTTTCGGAAACCGTGACAAGGGGCTGCTTATACCGGTGGGTATCCTTGGAGGGATAGGACTTTCATCATTATTGAGGGTATATATGAGATTTGACATTAAGAATTATCTGGTTCCCATTTTACTGATAATAATCGGAATAGTTATAATTACAAGAAAGGACAACAGGAGAAGCAACGGTTAAAAAACCAGCCGGCCAAAACCAATAGGGCTTCGGGCAGTTGGAAGCCATGTTGCGTTTATAAGTGCCGGCTGTTTACATATATACTCTTTCATAACCAATAAAGGCTGCTGAATATAATGCCAGGGTTTTACTTATGTTTAATCCGATGCATTATAACAAGATTTCAATGAGGGTTTTTGCACACTTGCAAAAACCTACCCGAGCGTTTCAACGAGGCGGAAGATGTGCTTACTGCTGTTTAAAGGCAGGGGGACATCTTTCGCCTCGTTATATTCAGTTTTTGTTTTATGTATGATGAGCAAATAAAAA
>JAKJBU010000136.1:0-552 GCA_022706825.1 Bacillota bacterium | reverse complement strand
TCTCCCACTTGCATCCCCCATCGTATAGGAAATTATTATTTCCTATACGATAAAAAAAGCGAGTATAAATATCGCTCCTATTATAGTAAGTATATTGCTTTTTGCATTTAAAAGTGGTATATTATAAGATACGGTTAATTTATATTAGCATACAATACACCCATTATACTATATCACATTACAGTCAATATGTCAATAGCTTTTTGGAAGTTTTTCAGAATAAAATTTTATATTGGGGTGATTGCTTTTGTCATTTGAGATTATTGGCATATCTTCGTCGCTGATAGAAAAGCAAGCGATAACAGAGATTGAAAGATGCAACGAATTCACAGCCGAATTCGGGTTAGCCCTATCCCCCTCCGATGCAGCTGAACTGGTTGAAGCCCGTAATATTGCCCTGAAAAGCAACGGAAGGATCGAATTCGGGGGCGGTGCCATCCATAAGATAATCAGGGAATTCTGTGACTCCCCGTATATTTCAATGCACAACTATGCTGAAACAATTCATGAGCTTACGGAGATGTTTTACTATTACAAAAATGAAACCCTAGA
>JAKJBU010000135.1 GCA_022706825.1 Bacillota bacterium | reverse complement strand
ATGGAGAGTCTTTACAGACTGGCCGGCAACAGCCGTGTTGCCCTCATAAACAACAGGCAGCCGGGGAAAGCCGATGCGGCCAAATCAAAACTCATAATCGGGTCCGGGAAAAAACTTGAATTGGATGCCACTGTGGTTTCGGGAGTCAGAAGGGAATTTTTGACGGGGAGTCTTGTATATACGGGTATTAACAGTATAAAAGACAGAAATGCCAACAGTGAATATAAGAAATACATCGGATACATAGGCGATGCAATCAATAAGAAGGGTGGGACTGCCTGCTATATCGGAAATGCGGATGCTGAGAAGCTGAACAGAAGTTCTATGTTAATTGCGGCGGATAGCAGCGGTGAAATTGATTCAGGGGAGACAGAGGATGTCAATTTAGAGAATGCTGCTTTCCCGGGCGGAAAGAGAACTGATTATGACAGGCTGGCGGAATTGTACAAGCAATATCTGCCGGCTTCTTCATTTATTGTGATAGAGACAGGGGATATGGAAAGGCTGGAAGCCTTTAAAGGCTCCATGTCCGAGGAAGCCTACCAATCATACAAACAGGATGTGCTGGAAAGGATTGACGGATTTGTAAAGGAGATTGTCAGTTACGGGGGTTTAAAAACACTTGTATTCATATCAACCTACTCTTCAAGAGCAAATGCGGAAGCGGGCAATAAACTGACTCCCATTGTGGTTTATGAGGGAAAGGGAGGAGTGCTTTACTCAAACAATACAAGACGTAGCGGCATAATTTTGAATACGGATATTGCAGATTATGTGCTCTGTAAGCTGGGATACCTGACTGAATGTGCCGTTGAGGAATTGGATAAAGAAGCTTCGGTAAATGCTTTAGTGGATATGAATATGAGTATTTTAAGGACTTCGGTTCTGAGGGCTCCTGTTCTTACTTATTATGCGGTGTCAGTGATTGCAGCACTCGGGATGCTGTTTGCCGCGGCTGTTTTTTTGGGAAAGAAAGCGGGGCATTTTTGGTTTGGTTCCGGGATTATAATTGCATATACAATGCTTTCGATTCCAATCGCATTTCTTTTAGTACCCGCATCCTACCTTGATTGGGGGCCCGTCGAATATGCAGTGCTGACTGCCGCCGCTTCTGCAGTATTGTCAATATTGCTTCATATAGCCTTAAAGAACAGGTTGAAGATTATTCTGGCAATCTGCCTGCTGCTGCAGGCAGGGCTTGCCGTTGATATACTTACAGGCAGCGAATTGATAAAAAAGTCTGTACTGGGCTATGATCCCATAATCGGCGCAAGGTTTTACGGCATCGGAAATGAATACGCAGGGATATTCATCGGCATTTCTCTTTTGGTCTTTGGCTGTGTTTCGGAACTGAGAGGCAGAAGCTGCGGCAAGGCTGCCGCAGCTGCTTATTTTTCTTT
>JAKJBU010000134.1 GCA_022706825.1 Bacillota bacterium | reverse complement strand
TGGACAGGGTGGCTGTGCTGAAAGGGCTTATAAATTCGCAGAGATCCGTATTTGTCGAAATAAGGTCACAAATGAGGCTGATAAAGGATATCAGAAGGTCTGTGGAAAGGTGCACAGCCGGAGGCGTACTGAATGTTGTGGAGTTTTTTGAGCTGAAGAATTTTGCATATATTGCAAAGGCCATATCAAAATGTCAGAAAGCGCTTCATTGGGCCATGCCCGAGAAATATAGGGTGAAGGAGCTTCAATGGGTGGAAGCCATACTTGATCCGGAAAAAACGGGGATGAAGACCTTCTATATCTATGACAATTACTCGGAGGCTCTGGCAGAAATAAGGAGCAGGAAAGCAGCCAGCCTGCACAAACTGGATGTTTTAAAAAAAGAAGCAATAAAGAGGGCGGAAGCGGAGCTTGGCATACCTGTGAGAGCCAGCGGAGAAATAACCGTCAGCAAGACCCAGACCAATCTGATTAAGAAGTTTGATGAGTGCAATATGCTTCAGCCGGCAGGAGAAACATACATAAATGTAACTTACAGGGTAAAACCCGGTGCAGAAATGCTGGAGCTTATGAAGGACATAGAAGAAATGAAGGGCGAAGAGGCCATGGAAGAGGCGCTGATATTGGAAAAGCTTTCAGCGCAGATATCCGTCAGGGGCAGCGAGATACTGGAGGTAATGGATGCTGTGGCGGAATTCGACCTGGTCATAGCAAAGGCATACATGGCCAACGGCTATAATGGAGTAAAGCCTGTGATTTGCGATGATGAAAAGCTTGTTATAGTCAAGGGAAGGCATCCCCTGGTAGAAACAAGCCTCAGAAGAAAGGGCAAGCCCTTTACCCCTGTCAGCATCAGCCTGGAACCGGGAGCGGCGCTTATAACGGGGGCCAATATGGGAGGCAAAACAGTATCCCTCAAGATGGTTGGCTTGCTTGCGGCTATGGCTCAGTATGGATTCCTCGTACCTGCGGAATACATGGAGATGAGGATGAATGAATTCATATACATTTCCGCAGGAGATGAACAGTCGATAGATATGGGCCTCAGTACCTTCGGCGCGGAAATCCGCTCTGTTAAGGAAGCGCTGATGAAGTCGGAGGAAAAAGGGCTGATATTGATAGATGAGCTGGCCAGAGGAACAAATCCCCATGAGGGCTATGCAATATCCAAAGCAATTATTAATTATCTTAAAGATAAACCGGGTATGGCTTTAATTACTACGCATTTTGACGGGCTTGCAGGGGAGGGCATCAGGCATTTGCAGGTCAAGGGGCTTAGAGATATCGATTTTAAGAGCATAAAGGACCCTGATGCAGTATCCGAATACATGGATTACACTCTCATAGAAGTGGAAGGGGAATCCAAGGTTCCTCAAGATGCAATAAACATATCCCGCCTGATGGGAATACCGGAAGAGATACTGCGCCAGGCGGAAGAAATAATGAAATAATAGTCATGGAGGTGTGTCATGAGCAGTCTGAAGCTTGACGTTAGATTGATAGGCAGTGCAAGAGAATCAGCGATGCAAATAGCCGGAGATGTGCAGGAATTCATTGATATTCATACTACAGTGGCAGTGGAAAGAACAATTACAAGACTTTTGGGAGTTGACGGCATAAATGATGTGGGAACCCCCCTTCCCAATGTTGTAGTAGAAAATATCAAAAATGCCGGAGGCCTTGGCATAGGAGCCGCATATTTTCTGGTGAATGCGGTCTTGAATACGGGACTGACAACTCAGGAAATTGCCGAAAAGGTATCGGCGGGAGAGCTGGATTTGACAAAGCTGCCTGCAAAGCC
>JAKJBU010000133.1 GCA_022706825.1 Bacillota bacterium | reverse complement strand
CGGGCATGAGGCATTGGAGAAGCTCGAGGAAAGCAAGTTCGATATGGTTATTACAGACATAAGGATGCCTAAAGTAGACGGTATTGAGCTGCTTAAAGAAATAACAGGGAGAAAGCTTTGCCCCTGTGTTGTACTGCTTAGTGATTACAGTGAATTTGTGTATGCCAGACAGGGATTGGTATTGGGAGCTTTTGACTATATAATCAAGCCGGTGGCAGAAGAAGAATTGGAAAAGCTGCTTCAAAGAGCAAAGGAATATATATCCGAGAAAAGGCTTGAGGAGCAAAGGATTTTACAGCTGGAGCAAAAGCTGGTGGAAAAGGTGGATATGTTTTTCCCGCAGTCGGAGGTTAGCCAGCTTATTGATGCCATAAAAGCAGGACATACAAAGACTATTGAAAATGCAGGGAGCATATTTGAAATAGTTTGTACAAATATGAATTGTGATTTGATTAAGGTGAAAAGCCTGCTAAACAGTATAATGCTTGAAATAACCAATAAAATATCAGCGAGCTGCAAATGGCTGGATAAATATACGGATATTAATTCTATAAGAACGATTGATTTTTCCGGAGCAAATGATTCGAATTCAATAAAAAACAGATTTGTTTCGGCTGTTGGGAGAATCTCCGGCTTGTTTGCAAGATTGAAACACGGCACGGAGGATAACGGGATTACAGGTCAGGTATGCAGGTATGTACTGGAGAATATTGACGGAAATATAACGCTGAGTGCAGTATCCGACTCCCTTTTCATGAGCAAATCCTATATCAGCGAGGTTTTTAAGCAGAAGACAGGCCTATCCTTCATAGAGTATCTGACTATGGTAAAAATGGAAAGGGCAAAAAAGCTTGTCGGGGACGGAAGGTTAAAGACATATGAAGTGGCAGAGCTTCTGGGGTTTAAGGATATTGAGTATTTCAGCAGGTTGTTTAAGAAATATACAGGTATAACACCCACCGAATATCGTCAGGGCATGGAAGGAGAAAAATATAAAGACCCGAAAAAATTCGGGGTATAAACCCATAATTTTTCATTCATAAAATAAGGATAATTATGTATTATTATACAGTAATACTGATTATCCTTGATTTTATAGGAGACAAATATGAAGCAAATAGATGTATTGGTTGTGGAAGACTCATTCTATTCAGCGGATTTGAATATAAGAGTATTAAGAAAAGCGGGATTTAATGTTCGGTATAAAATTGCTTCAAGCAGTATAACTATGCGGGAAGCCCTTAAGGACAAGCGTTGGGATCTTATACTAAGTGATAATAATATGCCGGGCTTTGATGCACTTCAGGCTATTGAGATCAGAAACCAATCAGGAAGCCCGGCTCCCTTTGTGATTGTCTCGGAGTATATTCAAGAGATCGATATCAGGAAAGCAATGGAAAAGGGGTGTTGTGCTTATATAGCCAAAGAGGATCTGGATAAGCTGGCGCAGCATATTGAAAAAATTTTGGAATAATAAATTTAGAAATCCATTGATGTAATATTTGTATCACAGGAGGAACTAATGGTCTTTAATAAAAATGAAAAAAAACATGAAAGGATTGAAAAAGTGACTTTTGGTAATGAGTATCGGGAATTTTTAGGAAAGGGTGAGTTGGAATCCAATCAGATATCATTAAGAATAGCACTTACTTATATGCTTGTAGGGGCATTGTGGATACTTTTATCGGATAAGATACTGGGATTGCTTGCGGCGGATAATGCAGTCATAACCAGGATAAGCATGATAAAAGGATGGGTTTATGTATTAATATCAGGCATATTGATTTTTGTTATAGTCAGTTATTCACTTAAGAGGGTGAAGATTGCAGAGGGAAAGCTTTATGACAGCTGTCAGAACCTGAGTGAAGCAAATATAGAACTGGAACAC
>JAKJBU010000132.1 GCA_022706825.1 Bacillota bacterium | reverse complement strand
CATTAAGGAAGAGGGGCAGGAACATACCTGTAGTTACATTGGTGACACAGGTGGTCGTAGATAAGGACGACCCGGGCTTCAAGAACCCGACTAAGCCGATTGGTGCTTTTTATACTGAAGAAGAGGCTAAAAGGCTTCAGGCAGAAAAGGGATATGTGATGAAGGAAGATGCGGGAAGAGGCTGGAGAAGAGTCGTCGCATCCCCGATGCCAAAGAAGATAGTTGAGCTTTCGGCAGTAAAAACCCTCTGGGATACAACCATAGTAATTACGGCAGGGGGCGGAGGAATCCCCGTAATTGAGAATGAAGACGGCAGTCTTTCAGGAATAGCGGCAGTAATTGACAAGGACCTTGCTGCTGAAAGGCTTGCCGAGGACATCAATGCAGATATACTTATGATACTTACGGAAGTTGAGAAGGTTTCAATCAACTTCAGGAAGCCGGATCAAAAGGATCTTTCTCTTCTGACTTCCGCAGAAGCGGAGCAATACATCGAGGAAGGGCATTTCGCACCGGGCAGCATGCTTCCGAAGATTCAGGCCGCCGTAAAGTTCGTCAAGGCAAATCCGGGCGGAAAAGCAATAATCACCTCACTTTACAAGGCAGTGGATGCCTTGGAGGGCAACGCAGGAACAACAATTATATTTTAAAAAACAAAGGACATGGGGACGTTTCTCCTGTCTCACTGAGCACGAGACAGGAGAAACGTCCCCGCGTTTTTTTAGCATATGAAGAATGATGCGACGAATTTGAAGTTTGCATAACCCTCTGCAAGAGACAGTATAGTATATCGAGGCACACGGATTATGATTTTGACAGGCCTACTGCAATGCCTTTGGAAAAGTTCTGACGGTGCCAAAAGGCCCTCCATGGCCCGAGACACCTAAGCCGGCCTCCATGCCGGCTTCACGAACTTTTTACCAAAGCCATATCAGAGGCCTGTTTCCAAAATGCATAAAAGTGTGCCCTGCTATACTATACAAGCTCTTGCTTGCTATGCAAACTTATAGCTGTGTCGCATCATTCTTTTACTGCGCAACAGCCCCCTTGAATAAAAATGTTGGCATAAATTCCTTCTCGTCTCATATAAATTAATAGAAAAACTATAGTAGGAGGCGGAGAATAATGCCACTTGAACTAATAAAAAACCCACTCAAGGTTTCCAGGATAGTAGGCGAAAATGAATTCAGCACAGTGGTCGAAGAAGATATAAATGTACCGGATATAAATCCGGATTTATACAAGATACTTGCCCCGGGCGCAACTGTACAGATAAGGGATTGTGAAGTGTTAAACGACAAGGTTGTTGTAAATGGTCAAATATTATTAAGTATATTATATGCAGCAGATGATGAAGGAAAACCGCTTAACAGTATGGATGTGGCCGCCAATTTTTCGCAGGGTATTGAAATTCCGGGAGCGAGGCCCAAGATGAGAGAAAGCATAAATACAGTAATCCAGCATGTTGATTGTTATATGATAAACTCAAGAAAGCTTGGCGTGAAGGTAATCATGGATATTCACTGCAAGGTTGAGGATCTTTTCGATCTTGAGCTGGCTTCTGACGTAAGGGGTTTATCAGACATCCAGGTGCTCCGGGAGGAAGGCAGCTTCAAACAAGTAGTGGGCTATAACAAAGACCATTATGAGTTCAATGAGGAACTCAACCTGGCGGCTGATGCACCTGCGATAGGCAGGATATTCAGATCGGACTGCAAGGTAGTTATAAAGGATGAAAAACCAATCGAAGGCAAGGTTGAGGTGAACGGACTGCTGGCAATAGACATACTATATAAGTCTGAGACTGAGGAAAACCAATTGCAGTACCAGGAGTTTGAAGTGCCGTTTACTCAATACATAGAGGTCCCTGCTGCAGAGAAAAACATGGAGTGTGTTACAGAAAGCAATCTTCAGGAATGCCGCCTGGAGGTTAATG
>JAKJBU010000131.1 GCA_022706825.1 Bacillota bacterium | reverse complement strand
TGCATATATAGTTTTTCTCCTTACTCCTAATTTTGCGTCAAGCCCTGAAACTTCAGAGCCCGCCTCAAATCTCGCGTCTCGTATCCCTTATCTTATTCTATAACAACCCTTTTTTCTTCAATATGCTTGAAAGCCTTTTGCCCCCCGGAGTCATTTCCAGTTCTTCCGTTGCTATTCCCTTTATGAGTATCAATACAATACCATATACCAGTGCAGCAAACGTCACACTTATCAACGTCGCTACAGAATTCCTCCCTATTGCTTCGAAAAGCAGCCTATAACTCAAATATGCCGCAGCCATCATGGCACCGGTAGCTATTAAAGGCTTCACGATTATTTTGGTTATTCTTATACTTGATTTTTGATGTTTTACTATTGCAGACAGATTAAGAAAGGCTGATACAGCATATCCTGCAACTGTACCTATTGCCGCACCTCTAATGTTTATGAAGGGTATTGAGGTCAAGGTATAACTTACTGCAAATTTCACCAAAGCCCCTACAATCAGGCTCATTACAGGTATTCTTTCCTTTCCCATACCCTGAAGTATTCCTGTCATTGTCTGGACAAGCGTCAAAAATATAACGGCTGTAGAAAGATAACGAAGTACCATTCCTAAAGATGCAGGTTCCGCCGGATACATAAGCTTCATTATCGGATCTGCAAGTATAAAAAGACCGAATGCAGCAGGCAATCCGATAAGCAGGCTAAGACGGATTGCCAGTTCTGACTTCCTTGAAGCACTGCCGAAATCGCTTTTTGCTATTGACTCCGATATTGCAGGAACCAGGCTTGCAGCTAAAGCTATTGTAAACACCTGAGGCAGATTAATAAAAGCCCCTGCCATACCCTTAAGCTGCCCAAGCAGGCTGGTTGCAGTTTCGTGGGAGAAACCCGCAGCTTGAAGTCTATCCATTACAATAAAAGTGTCAATAACATTCATTACCGGCATTATGCTGCCGCCAATTGTAATTGGTATTGAGAATATCACTATTTTCTTTATGATGCTTAAGGCGGAATCTTTCTTCAACTGACTGTCAGCCCTTATCCCAGCCTTTATCTCGCCCCTTTTCATTCTGTATATGTAAATAAGAGTGAGAAAACTGACAAGTCCTCCTATTGTAGTGCCAAACACCGCTCCTCCTGCCGCAGCCTCATATCCCACAGATAAGAATGTTATCGCCAGAATGAAACCGAAAACAACACGGGCAATTTGTTCCGTCACCTGTGATAGCCCGCTGGGAGTCATATTCTGCATACCCTGAAAGTATCCCCTGAAAGCTCCGCTCAGTGATACTGTAAATATTGCCGGTGCAACACAGAGAACGGCTACATATGCTCCCGGGTTCTTCACCATCATCGCAAAGCCTTTGGCATTGAAAAACAATATCGCAGATAGTGTTATCCCTAAGAAGGCTATCAGCGAAAGCGCCACCTTAAAAGTCTTATGTGCCTCATCCCGCCTTCCTATCTCTATTTTCTCCGATACCAATTTGGATATAGCTATGGGTATGGAGTAAGCCGAGATTGTCAGCATCATTATATAGAGATCATATGCAGTCTGGTAGTACGCCATCCCCTCAGAGCCTATTATCCTGCCCAGAGGTATTCTGTATATGGCACCCAGCACCTTTGATATTATACCTGCAGCTGCAAGAATTGCAGCACCTTTTATGAATGATTGTTTGTGAAACCCCATTTCTGACCTCCCAAAAGAACTTGGCATAATTATTCTAACATATCTAAATGTTTTATACTAAACATTTTACATTGAATTCAAATAGTATAAAACATTTCCCTTGATTCATATGTCGTGAAAAGTACTTTGCTTTAACACAAAATCAGAATCTATCTGATTTTATAGTGATAAATTTTTCTCGACATATATGTGCAAAACTAACAAAAGTATTTATATATATGTTTCGCACTAAACATATTATACTAAATTGATGTAGTGCGAAACATTTTCATTGATTCATATATCGTGAA
>JAKJBU010000130.1 GCA_022706825.1 Bacillota bacterium | reverse complement strand
GCGCTCCGCTGTAGCCTGTGGATATTATTTCATCATGTTTTACTATAATAGCTCCGTAATTTCTCCTAAGGCATGTTCCCCGTTCCAATACCGTCTCTGCAATATCCAGATAGTAATTGTATTTGTCCCTTCTATCCATACCTTCCTCCCCTTTACTGCTATCAGTAAACTTCTTTACAATTGCATCAGCAAACTTCTTTACAATTGCATCAGCAAACTTCTTTATTTTGTACCGAAAAGCCTGTCTCCCGCATCCCCCAGTCCGGGCACTATGTATCCGTGGTCATTAAGCCTCTCATCCACTGCAGCCACATATATCTCCACATCAGGATGAGCCTCCACAACAGCTTTTATGCCTTCGGGAGCAGCTATAAGATTCACAAGCTTTATGCTCTTTGCCCCTCTGTCTTTAAGAAATGTTATTGCTGCCGAAGCAGAGCCCCCGGTAGCCAGCATCGGATCAACGACAATAAGGTCCCTTTCCGCCACATCTGAAGGAAGCTTGCAGTAATACTCAACAGGCATCAATGTTTCGGGATCCCTGTAAAGTCCTATATGACCGACCTTTGCTGCCGGAATCAGCTTCAGCATACCGTCCACCATTCCCAAGCCGGCCCTTAATATCGGCACTATCCCAAGCTTTTTGCCTGCGATAACTCTGGATTTTGTCCTGCATATAGGAGTATCAATCTCTGTTTCTTCAAGCGTAAGATTTCTTGTTACCTCATAACCCATAAGCAAAGCCAGTTCCTCAACCAATTCCCTGAACTCCTTCACTCCTGTGTTCTTATCCCTCAGCAGCGTAAGCTTATGCTGTATAAGCGGATGTTCCATAACCGTAACATTCTTGTACTGCTCCACGTTAATTCCTCCTATATTTTTCCTCTATCTTTGCTATTTTCTCGACTCTTCTGCCGTGCCTTCCACCCTGGAATTCAGAGTTCAGCCATGTATCAACTATCATCTTGGCCAATCCCGGCCCTATTACCCTTTCTCCAAGGGCAAGTACATTGGCATCGTTATGTTCTCTGGATGCTTTTGCAGAAAAGCAATCTCCGCACAGCGCGGCTCTGACTCCGGGTATCTTGTTTGCGGATATTGAAATACCTATCCCCGTTCCGCAGCAGATTATGCCCTTGTCATACTCGCCTCGGGCAACTGCTTCTCCCACTGCCTGTCCAATATCAGGATAATCTACCGACTCTGTGGTGAAACATCCAAAATCAACAAAATCAATATTTTTTTCCTTCAAATGCTTCATTATCTCGTCCTTCAGCAAAAAACCTCCATGATCACTTCCGATGGCAATTTTCAAATTAGTATTCCCCTTTCTCTTTAAGCTTATTTATCAACGCTGCAATGTATCTGTTGATTTTGTCGCGGCAATTCATATATATATCCAAATCCCCGCCAAAAGGGTCTTCAATATCTCCGCTGTCTTCTGCCCCTATATATTCCGCCAGGGTATAAGTCTTAAAAGCAATATCCGGCCTGAACCTGAGCAAACTCTTCTTATGAGAGGCAGTCATAGTAAGTATCACGTCTGCCTTGTCAATAATATCATTATTTATAAGGCTGGAGGAATGCCCGGATAAATCAATGCCCAAGGCTTCAAGAGCCTGTATGGCATTATGGGATGCCGGCATACCGGGAAAAGCCGAGGTGCCGGCTGAGCTTGCATCATATTCCCCTGCCAGTCCCGACTCAAGGAGTGAATGCCTGAAAAGTGCTTCAGCCATGCTGCTTCTGCATGTATTGCCAGTGCAAACGAACAAAATCCTTTTCATATCTACACCTCAATAATATTAAAGCCTGCCGCTTTTTTCATCCTGTTCATTACGGCCATACCCATATGACTTTCATCAAAGGCTTCCGCAAATATTATATCTACCCCTATTTTATCAAATTCCCTGAGCTTTTCAAAAATATTCGACGCAATAACCCTTACATCCGATCTGCTTCCCAATGAAAGCACCCTGCAATCCTTATAATAGC
>JAKJBU010000012.1 GCA_022706825.1 Bacillota bacterium | reverse complement strand
GAACCAGCTACTGGCTGTACGCCTGATTGGTATCCGCTCATTACAGCAACAGCAGAAGGATCTGGATAAAGCCATTGAATCCTATATGCAGCTGTTCCCTGACATTCTGGGCAGCATCCCTGGTATCGGTCCGGTGTATAGTGCTGGTATATTAGCTGAAATTGCGGACATTCATCGTTTTAAAAACCATGCTGCTCTTGCTAAATATGCCGGCATCACCTGGACAAGATACCAATCTGGAGGCTATGAAGCCTCCAATACAAGGCTGATACTTTCGGGCAACAAATACTTAAAGTATTATTTCTTGGAAGCCGCGAATAAGGTATGCATGCACGATACCGAATTCAAACGCTACTATCAATCCAAGTTTAAAGAAGTACCGAAACATCAGCACAAACGTGCCCTCGCACTAACTGCAAGGAAGTTGGTTCGATTGGTGTACTCACTGCTGAACACCAATCAGCTTTATATATCGCCGACTAATAGATAGTCGGTTCCTTTAACGCCTGTAAGAAGTTGCAGCTTCCTAGAGGCTTATTAAAGTGCGTCATTTTTAAGAAAGCTATACATATTTCCGTAATAATTTAATTAATCTTATCTTGACATATTACCGCTAGACTATCATACAGATAAGTTATTACCATTACTATTACTGCAAAAGTTCCATTCTTCCCATTGCAGACATAACCAACGCTTAAACATTGTCGTGTATTTCTGCTCAATTCTATTTAATTCAGGATTTACAGCATTGTCTCACTAGTTTTTTATACAGCTTTCGACAATGTAAATTAAACTAATTACAACAAAAACAATTCCTTCATTTACATTATTCGATATTTTCTCCTATATTCCTCCATAATTGTTAGAATAATATCTGCAAGGGAATATGCAGATGAATCATAATCTTCAAGATTAGTGATCAGAGTACCGGAAGAAGGCGGATAAATATATTTCATTGGCTTTAGCACATTAATTTAGAGGCGTCCATTGGGCGCCCCTGCGTGTAATCTATATACTATTTAAGAATTCATTATATTCTTGCGCGGTACTAAAACCTAATTCTTTTAAATAGCAGTTGAAAGTTCCTGTTGGTACATCTTTACCACCGCTATGCTTATGTATCATTATTCTAACAAACTTGCCTTTTACAAAACCTTTCCATAGCATACCATTTGTTTTCGGGATACCCTTTAAGCCCAAGGCTTTACACACCCTTTCCAGGTCGCGAAAACTCGTTGTCAATACTGCCACCTCGTTTACTGGACTAAGTTCAACACCTTTAATAACTCTGATTCAGTTTTGCAGTGGCTAATTCTCATAAAGTAAGGATATTGCTTTTTTTGGGGATCCATTCTCATGTAAAGCTCTATATCTTCAAAAAAGTCTTCCGTTAATGCCATCACGTTGTCCAATACAATTTTTATAGCTTCTTCCTTTGTATCCCCACTTCCGAATGCATTTATTTCTTTTAAACTGATTTCGTGCTGCTTCGTTTCTTCATCATATGTTATTTCAGGATTAAACTCGTATTTTTCTAATATGTCTTCTAACAGGTCTGTTGAAATAATTGATACTGTCGGACCTCCTTTTTTCACATTACCGGTTAAAACAACCTGAAAGTTGTTTATAACTTTGAAGATTATGTCAGATACATTGTTTCTAAAGTCTTTAAGACCTATTATTTTCATGCCTCCGATGTTTTCCATGTTCATAAATCCTCCTTTTACAAGAGACCTCGACTCGTCTTTACTGTCTCCTTGGCGCCCCTCCTTTTTAGTTATCGTGCCGTTTTCATAATTATCTATTTCTCTATTCCGTTTTACATTTTCTTTTTTCATATTCGTATTACCCTACCTTTATTATAATTTCATGTTTACATCATGTCAATAGTGTACACTATGTATATTATCCTGTTTAATATTTTTTATTCTGATGGGCATTGGGTAATACAAAAGAAACCGCCGCTCTTTTCAGCTAAGAGCGGCGGTTATATGTTTGTTTAGGAAAGTGTCTGGAAGCAAGCAGCACAACACAGTATTGCGCCGCTTATTTCCACTTTCCTAAAAGTCTTCCGGTGATTCCAATGATATAGCCCCTATCTTCCCTCCCCGGAACTCATCCAACAACATTGCGGAAGCTCTCAGCACGTCAACTTCTCCTCCCGCTATTATGCAGCCTCTTTTCCTGCCTATGCTTTCCAGAAGCTCTTCCGGTGCAATCCCTTCCGATATGTCTTCCAGCTTATATCTGCTCTTCAGATTTTCAGGGAACTTCTCTGCCAATACCTGAAGCAGATTTTGAGCCAGTTCATTGACATCCAATATCTCATCCTTTATCGCTCCGGTAAAGGCCAGATACATTCCGGCCCTTTTATCCTCGAATTTGGGCCACAGTATTCCCGGTGTGTCCAGCAGTTCAAGCTCGGCACTCACCTTTATCCACTGCTTCGATTTTGTGACTCCCGGCCTGTCTCCGGTCTGAGCCGCGCTTCTTCCCGCAAGCCTGTTAATGAACGTAGACTTTCCGACATTCGGTATTCCGATTATAAGAGCCCTGGTTGTCTTGACCAGCATCCCCTTGCTTTTCAGCCTGTCAAGCTTTTCCTTCATAAGCTGCCTTGAAGCAGACAGTACATCCTTGAGCCCATTGCCTTTCAAAGAATTCACCAATATCGCCCTTGTGTTTTCCTTATTGAAATATTTCAACCACTTTGCATTAACTGAAGGATCAGCCAGATCGCTTTTGTTCAGCACAATTATCCGCTTTTTGTTCCCGACAATCTCATCCACTTCAGGATTCCTGCTGCTCATGGGTATTCTTGCATCCAGAAGCTCTATTACAATATCAACCAGCTTCAGCTCTTCTGTTATTTTTCGCTTTGCTTTGGCCATATGCCCCGGATACCATTGAATGTTCATATGTATCACTCCAATTATTACAAATAAAAACAAAAAGGGCTATTAAGCCCCTTTTATCTTATTTCCTTTATCTTAGCTCTCTTACCTACTCTGCCTCTCAAGTAGTTGATTTTGGCTCTTCTTACCTTACCTTTTCTTACGACTTCAATCCTGTCCAGTTTCGGTGAGTGTAAAGGGAAGGTTCTTTCCACACCCACGCCATAAGAAATCCTTCTTACGGTAAAAGTCTCTGACAGTCCGCCACCCTGTCTTTTCATAACAATACCTTCGTACACCTGAATTCTTTCTCTGTTTCCTTCTTTAACCTTAACGTGCACTTTAACAGTGTCTCCTACGTTAAAAACAGGTATATCATTTCTAAGCTGTTCGCTTTCTATAACTTTAATCAAATCCATCACAATGTCCCTCCTTCCATCATAGACGTTCATGTACAATAATAATTCATGCAATTTATATTCATTGCATCGGTGCTTTGACAGCGGAACGCCCGTAATAACGTTAAAAGTATACCATAAGGCAAGCCTTGATGCAAGAGCTTAAAAGAATTATTTGCATTCCTCTTTTATCTTATCCAAGAGCTTCATATCCTCTTCTGATAGTTCTGATTCTGCAAGCAGATCCGGCCTTCTTTCCCAAGTCCGTTTCAAGGATTGGTATCTTCTCCATTTCTCTATATTTTCATGATGGCCCGAAAGCAAAACCTCCGGCACCGGCATTCCCATAAATACAGGAGGCCTTGTATACTGCGGGTACTCCAGCAAGCCCCGGTTGAAGGATTCCTCCGTATAAGAGGCATCCTCCTTTAGTACTCCGGGAATAAGCCTGCAGGTTGCATCTACCACTGCCATGGCGGCAATTTCCCCGCCGGTCAGTACAAAATCCCCTATTGAAATTTCCTCATCAACAAGTGCTTCATTAACTCTCTCATCTATTCCCTCATAATGCCCGCATAATATCGTAAGATTCTTATAAGTGCTTAGTTCCTCGGCCTTGGCTTGGTCAAAGGTCCTTCCCTGTGGTGTCATAAGTACGATGTGAGGCTTTTCCCCGATTTCTGCACTTATTGCTTCCACTGCGGCAAATATGGGCTGGCACTGCATAATCATTCCCAGCCCGCCGCCATAGGGATAATCGTCTACCTTCCTGTGCTTGTTATCCGAATAATCCCTTATGTTATGAAATTCAAGCTCCAGCAGCTGCTTTTCCGCCGCTCTTCCAATAATGCTCTCTTTCAATACGGCCTCAAACATCTCGGGAAAAAGAGTCAGTATATCTATCCTCATCTAAATCAAACCCTCTGGCATTTCTACCAAGATTTTTTTGTTCTCTAAATCAATTTTCTTGACTATATCCTTAAGGGCAGGTATCAAAATGTCCTTCCCGGAAGATTGAATTACATAGACATCATTGCTTCCGGTCTGCAGCACATCCTTAACAGTACCTAAAAGCAGGCCTTTTTCATCATACACTTCCAAATCTATCAAATCGCATATGAAATACGTATCCTTGGGAAGCTTAACGGCTGATTTCCTGTCAACCTTAATATAAGAGCCTCTCAGCTTATTTGCCGCTTCTTCCGAGTCAACACCTTTAAGCTTTACAGAAACTGTACTGCTTAAGAATTTGACGCTTTCCACTTTGTATTTCACAAGCCCGTCATTTTCTTCCACATAAACCTCTTTGAGCTTTTCAAACCTGCTGATGTCATCAGTCAGGGGGTATACTTTTACTGCCCCCCGTAACCCGTGTGTGTTTATTATTTGTCCTATACTCAGGTATTCCAGCATTTTCATCTACTCCCGCAAATAATCAGGCAAAGGCCCAAAAAGAATTAATGCCCATAGTATATGAAAGCGTGCTTTCATATACTATGGAAAAATAAAAGAATATTTATAGTATCTCTACTATTACCTTTTTATCCAGCCTTGCTGAACTGGATTTCACAACGGTTCTTATTGCTCTTGCAATTCTTCCGTTCCTTCCTATGACCTTACCCATGTCCTCGGGAGCAACTGTCAGCTCCAAAACAATTGATCTTTCATTTTCTGTTTCTCTTACCTTTACCATTTCAGGGTGGTCAACAAGGGCCTTTGCTATTACTTCTACCAGCTCTTTCAATTGCAACACTCCTAAAGGAAATTTATTCCGTTTGATTAACCTTCAATTATTCCGCTTTTCTTTAAAAGCGACCTCACTGTGTCTGATGGTTGAGCCCCGCAATCCAGCCACTTCTTTGCTTTTTCAGCATCTATCTTGATTTCTGCCGGTTCTGTGATAGGGTTATAATACCCGATTTCCTCGATGAACTTGCCATCTCTCGGAGATCTTGAATCAGCAACTACCAATCTATAGAAAGGTGCTTTTTTTGCTCCCATTCTCCTCAATCTGATTTTAACTGACATTGAATTCACCTCCTTACAAAACTGAATTATCTCATAATGCTTTTTATCTAAAGAAAGGCATTTTCATTTTACCCTTCTTCATATCTTTTTCCATACCGGCAAACTGTTTCATCATCTTCTTCGACTGTTCAAAGTTCTTCATGACTCTGTTGACATCCTGTATGCTGGTTCCGCTGCCTGCGGCAATCCTTTTTCTCCTGCTGCCGTTTATTATATCAGGATTATGCCTTTCCTTTTTTGTCATAGACCTGATTATTGCCTCTACCTTTACAAGCTCTTTGTCATCAACCTCCATGCCCTTGAGCTTGCTTGGGTTCATTCCCGGGAGCATTTCAAGTATAGAGCTTAGCGGCCCCATCTTTTTCATTTGCTGAAGCTGGTCAAGAAAATCATCGAAGGTAAACTGCTGAGTCCTGATCTTCCTTTCCAACTCAATTGCCTTCTTCTCATCAAAGGCAGACTGGGCTTTCTCAATAAGGCTCAGCACATCTCCCATTCCCAGGATTCGTGAAGCCATTCTGTCGGGATGAAAAGGTTCCAGGTCATTCAGCTTCTCACCCATACCGGCAAATTTTATAGGCTTTCCTGTAATTGCCTTTACTGATAATGCCGCACCGCCTCTTGTATCTCCATCCAGCTTGGTAAGTATCACTCCGTCAATACCAAGCTTTTCATTGAAGCTTTCGGCGACATTTACGGCATCCTGTCCTGTCATTGAATCAACAACAAGGAGTATCTCGGTAGGCTTAACACTTTCTTTTATATCCGCCAGTTCATCCATCAACTCTTCATTTATGTGAAGGCGTCCAGCCGTGTCTATTATTACAACATCGTTGCCGTTTTTTAATGCATGCGAAACCGCAGCCTTGGATATATCCACCGGGCTTACTTTATCGCCCATGGCAAACACTTCTATGCCCACCTGGCCGCCAACCACCTGAAGCTGTTTGATTGCTGCAGGCCTGTATACGTCTCCGGCAATCAGAAGGGGATTTTTTCCCTGTTTTTTAAGTATCAGCCCAAGCTTCCCGCAGGTAGTCGTCTTTCCGGCTCCCTGCAATCCAACCATCATAAGAATGGTAGGAGGTTTTGATGAAAAGATGATTTTGCTGTTGGTGCTCCCCATAAGCTCTGTCATCTGTTCATTTACTATCTTTATTACCTGCTGGCCGGGGGTCAGGCTGTCCAATACTTCTTGCCCTACCGCCCTTTCCGTCACTTTGGTTATGAAATCCTTTACCACCTTAAAGCTTACATCAGCTTCCAGGAGCGCCATTTTGACCTCTCTCATGGCATCCTTTACGTCTTTTTCGCTTAACTTTCCGGCTCCTCTGAGCTTTTTCAGCGTAGTCTGCAGTTTTTCGGCTAAACCTTCAAAGGCCAAATATCTCACCTCATTTTGCCCCGCTTAGTGCCTTTCAGCCTGTGCAGGGTCAATGCATTCAATAATTATTCATATTATATTGTCAATATACTCTTTTATTTCATTAAGCTTATCTTTAATTTTTACGCTGTCATATCCGTCTTCTTTTGTTAATTCCTCAAGCATTTCAATTATCTTCTCCATATTTTGCTTCTGCTTCAGAAATCTATCCACCAGGCCAAGTTTTTCCTCATATTGATAAAGAGTCCTTTCAGCCCTCTTTAAAGTGTCATAAACCCCCTGCCTGCTTATGCCCTGTTGCTCTGATATTTCGCCCAGAGAGAGGTCATTGTTGTAATACATGTCAACTATCTCAATCTGCTTTTCTGTGAGCAGCTGACCGTAAAAATCAAACAACAATGCTATTTGTACAAGCTTGTCGTACATATTTCTACCTCATTGCTTCTATAAAAATATCAATGTAAAGGTTATGACCTTTACATTGATATTTTATATTAACATTATATATTTGTCAACAAATTTATTCGTCTTCCTCAAACAATGCATTTACAAAGTCCGAAGCTGAAAATTCCTGCAGATCCTTCACTTTCTCTCCTACTCCTATAAGCTTGACCGGTATATCCAATTCAGACTTTATCGCAATAATTATTCCGCCCTTTGCCGTTCCGTCAAGCTTTGTAAGCACCAATCCGTTTATGTCCGCTGCCTCTTTGAAAAGCTTTGCCTGGGAAATTGCATTCTGTCCGGTAGTGGCATCAAGTACGAGAAGAGTCTCTTTGTACGCTTCCGGGAATTCTCTTTCTATTATTCTTGATATCTTCTTCAGCTCTTCCATCAGGTTCTTTTTGTTGTGTAGCCTTCCGGCAGTATCGCATATAAGTATATCTGCCTTCTTGGATTTTGCCGAATTAATTGCATCAAATATCACAGCTGCGGGGTCAGCACCCTCCTGATGCTTTATTACATCAACTCCGATCCTTTTGCCCCATATTTCAAGCTGGTCTATCGCAGCGGCCCTGAAGGTATCCGCTGCGGCAATAATTACCTTCTTGCCGGAATTTTTCATTTTTGAAGCAATCTTTCCTATAGATGTTGTTTTACCTACTCCGTTTACACCAATAACAAGTATTACAGCAGGAGTCTGTTCCCCAAGCCTCTCCGTGCTTTCTCCCATAATGGCAAGTATCTCCTGCTTGAGAAGCTCCTTTACCTCAGAGGGGTCTTTTATATTCTGCTCCTTAACTCTGCTTCTTAGTTTGTCCAATATCATCAGGGTTGTTGAAACACCAACATCAGAGGTAATCAATATTTCCTCCAGCTCTTCAAAAAGCTCCTCATCTACGCTCTTAAAGCTTGCAAGAACCCCGTTCAGCTTACCGGTTATATTATTTCTTGTTTTTGCAAGTCCATTCTTAAGCCTTGAGAAGATGGAAGACTGCTCATTTTCGACCGTTTCCTCATTTTCAATTTCTTCTTCATTTATTGCTTCTATCTCTTCATCGGTCAGCTGCTCCTGCTCTTCTGCCTGTATTTCTTCCTGCCCGCTCTCCTGACTTCTGTTAAAAAGCTTTTTAAACAATCCCGCCATAATTAATTGCTCCTTTAACTTACTTTATCTTCAAGCCTTACGGATACCAGTTTGGATACTCCGCTGTCTTCCATGCTCACTCCGTACAGGCAGTCCGCACATTCCATCGTTCCCTTTCTGTGAGTTACAACGATGAACTGTGTGGTCGCCGAGAAGCTTACAAGGAACTCTGCAAACCTGTCAACATTGGCATCATCAAGGGCCGCATCAATTTCGTCCAGGACGCAGAAAGGTGCAGGCTTCATTTTGAGTATACCGAATAACAGGGCTATAGCTGTCAGCGCCCTCTCTCCCCCTGACAGCAGCAATAGGTTTTGCAGCTTCTTTCCCGGAGGTTTGGCTATTATTTCTATCCCTGACCCCAGTACATCATCCATATCCGTCAATACCAATTCCGCATGTCCTCCGCCAAAAAGCTGCTTGAACACAATATTGAAATTTTCATTAATCTTGTTGAATTCCGTAATGAATTGAAGCTTCATGTTTTCTTCTATTTCGGCAATAACGGCGATAAGGTTTTCCCGGGCTTTTGAGAGATCCTCCACCTGAACGCTGAGGAATGTATGGCGCTCTTTGAGCTTCTCATATTCCTCAATTGCATTTACATTTACAGTGCCCATTTCTCTGATATCATTTTTTAGTTCCTCACAGTGCTTTGCAGCCCATGTAAGACTCAAGCTTGTATCCCTGTAGCTTTCCGCTTTGCTGTAATTCATTTCGTAGGTCTCCAGCAGCCTCATTTCAATGCTCTCCAGCTCTATCTCAGTTCTGGCATGCTGCATTTCAGCTTTATGAAGGTCTGCCTGCAAAACAGCTATATCATTGCCGTAATCTTTCATATCCGCTTCAAGCTTGCTCAAATCTTCACATATGGCTGATTTCTCCTTCTCTTTGTCATTATGAAGCTTGTGCTTTTCTTCAGCTTCCCTTACAGTTCTTTCTATTATAGCTTTCTTTTCTTCCAGATCCAATGACAATGCTTTTATTTCCCCTTGCTGTCTTTCAATTTCAGTATTGTTTGATTTTATTTCCTCCTCTAATTCTGTTACTCTTTCCTCCATGCTTTTTATGGAGTGCTCTACGGTCTTCTTATTATGCTCAACAGATGCCAGTTTTATTTTCAGCTCTGTTATCTCATCGTTATATTCATCCCTTACTTCCTTGAACTGCTTCATCTGCTCCTGAAGCTCCGATATCTGTGCCTCAACAGCTTCCTTTTCCTTTTCGACGGCCTCTGCCTTTTCCTTATTTTCAGAAATTATCTTATTTGTTTCGTTATACTCCTTCTCCAGATCTCCAAGGTCTTTTAGGTTTATTGATATTCTGTCCTGAATAACCTGGATTTCGTTTTTCAGATTGTCACACCTGTTCCTGTAATTATTAATGTCTATCTGCAGGGAGTGAAGTATATCCGTCTTGAACTCTATGTCGGCGCCCATATCCGCTGCTTGTTTTTTCAATTCCCCAAGCTTCCGGCTGAGTTCCTCAAGCTCATGCTGCTTTTCATCATGTTTTACCTTCAGAGCTTCTATCTCGCTTTTCCTGGTCAAAACCGAGCTTGAAGAAGACTGAAGGCTTCCCCCTGTTATTGAGCCTCCTGCGTTTATTACCTCTCCTGAAAGAGTCACTATTTTATAATCATATCCTGCTTCCCTGGCAAGCTTTATTGCCGCATCAATATCTTCAACAACAGCAACCCTTCCCAACAGGTTCTTCATAATACTGTCGATTTTGAGGTCATATTCGATAAGGTCGGATGCAATTCCCACGAATCCCTTCATATTGAAAAGCTTTTCTTCAGCCTTATTGAAAAATCTTGGTTTTACTGAGCTTATGGGCAGAAAGGTTGCCCTCCCCGTCTTATGCTCCTTAAGGTATTCTATAAGAAGCTTTGCATCATTCTCCGTATTTGTAATTATGCTTTGCACGGAGCCTCCCAGAGCAATTTCGATAGCGGTTACATACTTGGAGGGTACTTTAATCATTTCACCTACGACACCGCAGAAACCTTTTGTTACCTTGTCATATTCCGCCATAAGCACCTTTACTGCCCTGCTGTATCCGCCGTGATCCCTTTCCATATCGTCAAGAGCCTTAAGCCTTGAAAACATGGCTTCTTTCTCCGCCTTCAGCTTCCCTGCCTTATCCTCCAGCAACAGTATTTCACTCTCGCATTCCTGTTTCTTCCCTTTTATCTCCTCTATCTGTGTTTTGCAGTCTTCAATTTTTCTTCCGAAGTCATCCAGTTCTTCAAGGGATTTGTCATACTGCTTCTTTTTATCCTGCTGCTGCAGTTCAAGCAGGTTCACATCCCCCTCTACCTGGCTTTTCCTCTTATTCATATTTTCTATGAATATATTAGTGCTGTTTATTTTACTTTTCAGCTCCGAATAATTGTTAATCAGGCTTATGAATTTCTGCTGTTTATCACTTAAATCCGATTCAAGGTCATTTATGGCCTTAAAGTTGGATTCAAAGTCGGCAGTTCTTTCATTGATTTTACCGTATACCTCAATATATGCAGTATTAAGCTCGGCAAGCTTCAGTCTGTTCTGTTCAATACCTTGCCTTGACTCTGTAAGTTCATTCTCAAGCTCTTCGCCGCTTTTACCGAGCTTTAAGGTGTTCTCCTCAAGATTATTTATTCTTACCTGAAGGACATTGCTTTCCCCTTCCATTTTTTCCTTGCTGTTTTCAAGGTGGTGAATATCCTCGCTTAGCATGTCAATACTTGCCTCTATATCATTCAGAATTCTTTTAAGTTCATCTTGCTTATGCTCCAGCTGCCGGGCAGAGGAATTTTTGGCATCTATAAGGCTCTGTATGTTCTCTGCCTCCTGCTTCGCATTCGAAAGCCTGCTGCGGAATTTATCAATGCTGTTCAGCATAATATTTATTTCAATTGACTTCAATTCTTCCATAATGCTTCTGTAGCGCTTTGCGACCTCTGCCTGCTCCTTAAGCGGCCCCAACTGGGACTCCAGTTCTTCAATTATGTCCCCCAGCCTTACTATGTTCTGATTTGTCTGCTCCAGCTTTTTCTCGGCTTCATGCTTCCTTGTCTTGTATTTTACTATCCCCGCGGCTTCTTCGAACACATTTCTCCTGTCCTCCGATTTATTGCTGAGTATCTCGTCAATCCTTCCCTGCCCGATTATTGAGTAACCGTCTCTGCCGATTCCTGTATCCATGAACAGCTCATAGATATCCTTAAGCCTGCATGAAGTCTTATTAATAAAGTATTCGCTTTCACCGGACCGGTACATTCTTCTCATTATATTTATTTCCGTATAATCCACCGGTATCTTTCTGTCGCTGTTGTCAATGCATAAGGAAACTTCAGCAAATCCCAGGGCTTTTTCACTGTCGCTGCCGGCAAAGATAACATCCTCCATCTTGTTTCCTCTTAAGGCCTTTACACTTTGCTCTCCCAATACCCATCTTATTGCATCGGAAATATTGCTTTTGCCGCTTCCGTTAGGACCGACAATGGCATTTATTGTGTTGCCGAAGCTAAGTTCAATTTTTTCCGCAAAGGATTTAAAACCATGTACCTCAAGCTGTTTCAAATACAAATCAGGTCACTCCCGAACAACAGATTTTTACCAATATATTTTAACATACCTTGTCCTTATATGCTATAGGATATAGGTCACAGGGCAAAACAAAAAGCCCAATATCCGTTATGATATAGGCTTTCAGAAAATTAGCCATTAATTTATCTTGGCTCCACTATGAACTTTATTGCAGTTCTATCCTCCCCGTCAATTTGAATTTCTGAAAATGCCGGGACTACTACCAGGTCTATACCGTTTGGTGCTACAAAACCTCTGGTGATTGCTATTGCTTTTACTGCTTGATTTACAGCACCTGCACCAACTGCCTGTATTTCAGCTGTCGCTCTGTCACGTAGTACAGCCGCGAGAGCTCCGGCAACTGATTTTGGTTGTGAATGAGCTGATACTTTTAGTACCTCCATTTTGGAATACCTCCTAAATATGTCTGTATAGTTGATTATATATATATTCTATATAAATCTCCAAATACCTTTATTTAGACAAAATGGAATAATAGTATTTCTTTGACATAATAACGGATTTTTTACCATTATTTAGCACCATAGTACCGGCTTCTACACTATTATCCTGAAATATTTCAATTTTGTCGATAAAAAATTTTGATTTTATGAAGTCAATATTGCTTTTCTTATGCCCCACCAATTCAGAAACATTTTTCGGGTTTATCCCCAAGGTAATTTTCTTCTTTTCTCCTTCCTTTTCCAATAAATAAGCCAACATGTCCCTGTATATGAGGGATTCAACCAGGTGCCTCATTGAAGGATGAAAGGGCCCGGCAACGACATCCTTCCCCGAATTTATATTCTCTGTAGGCTGAAGCCCTATCCTTATTACATTTATTCCGTTACTCTCAAAAAGTATCAGCAGCTTCTTTGATAATTCAACAGCTTCATCAAGGGTCAGGGGTTGATATTCTCCCCTGATGAACATTTCTTCCATATACGTGTTCTTTATTGTCAGAGCGGGGTATATTCTTGCTATATCGGGCTTAAGTGCGATAAGGGCTTTTGCGGTCTTCACAGCCTTTTCCTCAGTATCTCCGGGCAAGCCTATCATCATCTGTACACCGACTGAAAAGCCGAATTCCTTCAGAATCCCGACAGCGTTGGTAACATCCCCCGGAGAATGGCCCCTGTTGCACAGCTTAAGTACTTCTTCGTCCATTGACTGAACCCCAAGCTCCACTGTCCGTACTCCATATTTCCTCAGATTCTCCAAAATCCTTTCATCTATGCAGTCAGGCCTTGTTGAGACTCTTATGCCTGTTATCTTTCCGGCTCTAACATATACAAAAGCCGCATTCAACAGCTGCTCCTGGTATTCAAGAGGGATTGCCGTAAAACTCCCGCCGTAAAATGCGGCTTCAATATGGCTGCCGCCTTCATGTATCATATCAAGATAATCTTCAATCTTATCCTTTACGTCCTTTTCTGTCACTTCCTCAATCTGGCCTGTTATTTTTTTCTGGTTGCAGAATATGCAATCATGGGGGCAGCCTTTATGAGGTACAAAAATCGGAATGATATAATGCTTCTTAAACATTCCTTACACCCAGGCCGGCTATGGCATCTCTTGCGGCAGACTGCTGCGCATCCTTCTTGCTGCGGCCCTCTCCTCTTCCTATAATCCCATTGTTTAAATACAATGCCACTCCAAAGGTCTTATCATGATCCGGCCCTTCCTCTCTGACCAGCTTATAACTCAGTTTACCCAAATTTTTTTTCTGGACATACTCCTGCAGGAAAGACTTATAATCACTGAATAACTTATTCTCAACTGCATTCTTAATAGTAGGCTCAAGATTTTTTATAATAAACTCCTTTGCCTTTTTTATGCCGCCGTCCAGGTAAATAGCTGCAATAACTGCCTCAAAAGCGTCTGCCAGTATTGAAACCCTCTTCCTGCCTCCCGTATTCTCTTCACCTTTGCTTAACAGCAGGTATTCCCCAAGCTTCAGGTTGTTTGATGCGTTATACAGTGACTGCTCGCACACAATCCCCGCCCTGAACCTGGTAAGGCTTCCTTCTGTCAGGTTCTTGCACTTTTTATACAAATATAGGCTTATTACCATGTCAAGAATAGCATCTCCGATAAATTCAAGCCTCTCATTGTGTTCATGATGATCTGACCTTGAAGCCACGTAAGAGCTGTGAGTAAGGGCATTGTTTAATATGCTGATATTCTTGAAGGAATATCCAATGATACTCTCAAATTCATTTAACTGCTTCAGCCGCTTTTCATCGATAACGGACATTTCCATTCCTCCCAACTGCCTTTTCGTTTGTTGGCAAAAGCATATGCGCTTTTGAAGTAAAAATAGGGATTGGCAATAACCCCCAACGAGTATTCCCAATCCCTATAATATCACTTATTGATATTTTTTCAATATAATACTGGCATTATGGCCTCCAAAGCCCAAGGAGTTCGACATAGCCCAGTCTACCTTCCTGTTGACAGCCTTATTTGGAACATAGTCCAAATCACACTCCTCATCAGGAGTTGTATAGTTGATTGTCGGAGGAATCACTCCTTCATTTATTGCCATCAAGCATGCTATTGCCTCGATTGCTCCTGCTGCCCCAAGGAGATGTCCAGTCATTGACTTTGTAGAGCTTACTGCAACTTTTTTTGCTTCTTCTCCGAGAAGCCTTTTTATTGCCAGTGTCTCCAGTTTATCATTCAAGTCCGTTGAAGTTCCGTGGGCATTTATATAATCCAGTTCGCAGGCATTTATTCCCGCATCATTGACGGCCATGAGCATGGCCCTGTATGCTCCGTCAGCGTCAGGAGCCGGTGCAGTAATATGATATGCATCTCCGGTGGCGCCATACCCTGCTATTTCCCCATATATTACCGCGCCTCTTTTCAGTGCATGTTCAAGCTCCTCAATAATCAGCATTCCCGCTCCTTCCCCCATAACAAAACCGTCTCTATCTTTATCAAAGGGCCTTGACGCCGCTTTTGGGTCATCATTTCTCGTTGATAAAGCTTTCATAGAACAAAAACCTGCTAAAGATAAAGGTGTTATAGAGGCTTCAGTCCCTCCTGTAACCATTATTTCAGCGTCGCCTCTCTGAATAATCTTGAAGGCTTCACCGATAGCATTGGTAGCGGATGCGCATGCTGTTACAACTGTAATGCTGGGGCCCTTTGCATTCAAGGCAATGGAAATGTTTCCCGCAGCAATATTGGATATCATCATGGGAATCATGAAAGGGCTGACCCTTCCGGGCCCCTTTTCCCTCAATATATCATACTGTGCTTCCATGGTCTCCATTCCGCCTATGCCCGAACCTATGCAAACACCGAACCTGCTGCTGTCCAATGATTCAGGATTAATATTTGAATCCTCCGCAGCCATTTTGGAAGCGGCAATTGCATATTGCGAAAATCTGTCCATTCTCCTGCATTCCTTTCTGTCGAAGTACCCGGACGGATCAAAATCCTTTACCTCGGCGGCTATTTTTGTGTCAAAGCCTTCCGTATCAAACCTTGTTATATGACCCACTCCGCTTACGCCTTCTTTCAGGCTTTTAAAGAATTTCTCCCTGCCGGTTCCGATGGGAGAAATTACTCCTATTCCTGTTACAACCACTCTTCTCTTGTTCAATCGTTTCCTCTCCTTATAATGATGATATATATATTTACTAATGAGCTGACATTAGGTATCTCGGATAGAATTGGAATACATTGCATATCAAGCAATGAAAAATGTCCCGCTATCGGGACATTTTTTATTTATTGTTTTTTATGTATTCCACCACATCACCAACTGTAGACAGCTTCTCTGCTTCTTCATCAGGTATTTCTATATCAAACTCTTCTTCCAGCGCCATTAACAGCTCCACTATATCAAGTGAATCAGCACCCAAATCATTAATGAAGGAAGACTCCAATGTAATCTCTTCTGGTTCAATACCAAGCTGCTCAGCTACTTTCTCCTGAACTTTTTCAAAAATCATCCAGTTCACCTCCCTTCAGGATTTTATAACGAGTAGGGGCATTCATTCGACCTTAATTTATCATGCCCCGTAAGCGAGTTTCATAAAAGGCTTCCTTAATTGTTAGATTACTTCAATAGAAGCCTTTTTTATAATATGATAATATTACATAACCATACCACCGTCAATATTAATTACTTGACCGGTTATATAGTCAGAATATTCTGACGCTAGGAATAATACTGTTTTTGCTATATCTTCAGGCTTTCCTATACGCATCAGAGGAATACTTTTAAGAAACTCCTCCTTCACATTGTCAGGAAGTACAGAGGTCATATCCGTCTGAATAAAGCCCGGAGCAACTGCATTAACATTGATGCCTCTCTTTGCCAGCTCCTTTGCCATGGACTTTGTAAAACCAATGAGTCCCGCTTTAGCTGCCGCATAGTTGGACTGTCCCGCGTTACCAACTATACCGACCACTGAGGAAACATTTATTATTTTGCCCGACTTTTGCTTTATCATTACTCTGGATACAGCCTTTGTGCATATAAATGCACCTTTCAGGTTCGTATTGATAACTTCATCAAATTCTTTTTCCGTCATGCGGATTATCAGGTTATCCCTTGTAATCCCTGCATTATTTACTAATATATCTATGCTGCCGAAAGTTTTTAATACTTCATTCACCAAATTTTCTACCTCGGAAGCTATGGAAACATCAGCCTTTACAGCCATCCCTGACGAACCCATTGCTTCAATTTCCGCGACAACCTCATCGGCTGCTTTTGAATTCCTGGTGTAGTTCACAACTACGTTTGCTCCGCAGGATGCAAGTTCAAGTGCTATGGCCCTCCCAATTCCTCTTGAGCCGCCTGTAACGACTGCGGTTTTGCCTTTTAATTGCATTCCAATCTCTCCCTTATGCTTACTATAGTATTCTCCAGGGTTTCGATGTTCTCCACATTATGAACATAAAGGCTCTTGTCAATTTTTTTAACGAAAGCGGATAGTGTCCTTCCGGGCCCTACTTCAATAAACGTATCCACTCCCAGATCAATCATCCGTCTGATGCTGTCCTCCCAAAGCACGGAACTGCTTACCTGTTCTATAAGGCATCTTTTTATTTCATATTTGTTCATTATTACCTGTGCATTTACATTAGAGACGACAGGAAGCTCATTATCCGAGATATTCACATTTTCAAGTTCTGCTGCAAGCTTTTCCCCTGCCGGCTTTAACAGGCTTGAATGAAAAGGTGCGCTGACCGGAAGCATAATTGCCTTCCTTGCTCCTCTTTCCTTCAGTATGGAGCATGCCTTTTCAACAGCACTTGTATGCCCGGCTATGACAACCTGTCCCGGGCAGTTGAAATTAGCCGCTTCTACCACACCATAACCGCTTGCCATCTTAAGGCATTCCATCACGGATTCCCTTTCGATGCCCATTATTGCCGCCATTGTGCCTTCTCCTGCGGGAACTGCCTCCTGCATATACTTCCCTCTCTTTTTCACCAATGCGACTGCATCCGCGAAGCTTATGGCCTTTGATGCAACCAGAGCCGAGTATTCTCCAAGACTTAACCCGGCTGCTATTTGAGGTTCAATACCCTTGAGCTTCAGCACTTCCAGCAATGCTATACTCACAGTAAGGATTGAGGGCTGAGTATTTTCGGTTTTCTTCAGCTCTTCTTCATCACCCTCAAAGCAAAGCTTTTTCATATCAATTCCCAGTCTTTCACTGGCAAGGTCAAATATATTCATTGCTTCCTTGTAATTTTGTACCAATTCCTTCCCCATACCCGGGTATTGTGCTCCTTGTCCCGGAAAAATACAAGCTATTTTCGGCATTTTATTCCTCCTTCACCAATCCATTAATTAAGCTGATTACTTCATTTGCCTCATTCATTATGTCTTCTATAATATCCTTTGCAGGCTTTATTTCCTTTACAAGGCCTGCAATCTGTCCCGCCATTACCGAACCATAGTCTGCGTCGCCTTCTACTACAGCAGCCCTCAGACGTCCAACTCCCAGCTTTTCATATTCCTCAACAGCTGCAGAGGCTTTTTCAAGCTTTTCAAATTCCCGTGCCAGCTTATTCTTCAGAATTCTCACCGGATGCCCTGTGGCCTTTCCTGTTACAACTGTTCCCCTGTCTCCGGCCTTTATAATTGCCTTTTTGTAGTTTTCATGGGCTGTGCATTCGGAAGCGCATACAAAAATTGTACCCATCTGAACCCCTTGAGCACCAAGAGCCAGTACCGACACCAGGCCTCTTCCGTCAGCTATTCCTCCGGCTGCTATGACAGGAATTTTTACCGCATCGATTACCTGGGGCACCAATGCCATTGTAGTCAATTCTCCCACATGTCCCCCTGATTCTGTGCCTTCCGCTATTACGGCGTCAACACCCTCCTGCTCCATTTTTTTTGCCAGAGCTACAGCCGGGACTACCGGTATTACCTTTGTTCCGATATTTTTGAACCGGGCAATATATTTTCCCGGGTTTCCGGCACCTGTGGTAATAACAGGAACTTTTTCTTCATAAACAATATCTATGACCTCATCTACAAAGGGGGATAAAAGCATTATATTTATTCCGAAGGGTTTATCGGTAAGCTTTTTCACCTTTCTTATCTCATCTCTCACATAGCTTCCCGGTGCATTTCCCGCGCCTATTATACCCAGGCCTCCCGCATTGGATACGGCTGCCGCAAGTTCTGCAGTAGCAACCCAAGCCATTCCTCCCTGCAGTATGGGGTATTCTATATCTAATATTTTGCAGATTGAAGTCTTAAACATATTAATCCCTCCCGATGCTTTTCCATTTTAATACGGCCGATCCCCAGGTCAGGCCTCCTCCGAAGCCCACAAGTACAATAGTATCTCCATCCTTCAACAAACCTTTTCTGCTTGCTTCGTCTATGGCGACTGCCACTGAAGCGGACGACATATTTCCGTATTTATCAAGGTTTATGTATACTTTTTCATTGGGCATTTTCAGCCTTTTTATCGAAGCATCAATAATCCTTCTATTTGCCTGATGAGGTATCAGGAAGTCAATATCCTCCTTATCCAAGCCGCATTTCTCCAGCGCTTTTTCTGCAGCATCCCCCATGATCTTTACCGCAAATTTAAATACCTCTTTGCCGTCCATTTTTACATAATGCAATCTGTTCAGGACGCTCTCCACACTGGACGGAATCCTAGAACCGCCCGCAGGAACGGTCAGAAGCTTCCCGCCTTTTCCGTCAGCACCGATATAACTGGACAATATTCCGTAACCTTCAGGCACCTCAGATACTATTGCAGCACCGGCACCGTCTCCGAACAGTACACAAGTATTCCTGTCAGTAAAATCAACTAATTTTGTTAAGGTCTCGGCTCCGATAACCAGTACGTTTTTGTAATAACCTGTCTTTATAAAATTTTCCGCAACTGCGAGTCCGTACAGAAAACCCGAGCATGCCGCCTCAAGATCAAAGGCAGCTGCATTAATTGCTCCGATATTGTCTTGTACTATGCATGCCGTAGAAGGAAACATAACATCAGGAGTTACTGTTGCTACCAATATCAGATCAATTTCTTCAGGGCCAAGGCCGGCATTTTCCAAAGCCCTCGAAGCCGCAACAGTTGCAAGATCGGAAGTGGCGGTATTTTCATCCGTCATTCGCCTCTCAGAAATACCTGTGCGCGTTTTTACCCATTCGTCTGTGGTATCAACTAT
Organism: Bacillota bacterium; assembly: GCA_022706825.1. Classification (GTDB taxonomy): domain Bacteria; phylum Bacillota; class Clostridia; order Lutisporales; family Lutisporaceae; genus BRH-c25. Next base: position 13,705 of record JAKJBU010000012.1, on the reverse strand, counting down.
CTTCTCCATATCCTGGTTTGTCACTATTTTATCCGGCAGGCAGCTTCCTGTTCCTATTATTCCTGCATTTCTAAGCTTTTTCATCAGTGTTTTCAACTCCTAATTTGATAATCTCTTCCATTATTGTATCCAGGCATTTGTTGTCATACAGCATTTTTGCTTGTCTTATGGCATTTTTTATTGCTTTTGCATCCGAACTGCCGTGGGCTTTTATCATAATGCCGTTAATGCCCAGAAATGGTGCTCCCCCTACTTCAGTGTAATCAAAGCTTTTCTTTATATTCTTCAGGCTGTCCATAAGCAGCATGGCCCCAAGCTTTGTTTTTAAGCTTTTCATAAACTCATCCTTAAGAAGCTTAAATAATGTCATTGCTACACCTTCTGTGGTCTTCAAAAGCACATTGCCAGCGAAACCGTCGCATACGCATACATCGCAGACTCCGCTGATTATATCCCTGGCTTCAGTATTCCCGATGAAATTTACACCTGTATTTTTTATCAGAGTATAGCTCTGCTTGGTCAGCTCATTCCCTTTCGATGCTTCGGCACCAATATTCAAAAGTCCGACTCTTGGTTTTTTGATCCCCATTACCTTTTCCATGTATATAGAGCCCATTACCGCATATTGCTGAAGATTCTTCGGCTTGCTGTCCACATTTGCCCCCGCATCAATAATCATGCAGCTCCCCTTTAATGTCGGCAGCAGCGGTGAAAGTGCCGGCCTGTCTATTCCTTTTATCCTTCCCACCTTAAGGAGGGAGCCTGCAAGAAATGCTCCGGTACTTCCTGCGGATACAAAAGCATCGCACTGTCCGTCCTTCACAAGCTTTAAGCCGACTACCATGGAAGAATCCTTTTTTTGCTTAATTGCATTTACGGGTGCTTCATCTGCGTTGATTATTTCTGAAGCTTCAACTATATTAACCTTTTGGTGGTTTCTGTATTCCTCTCCGAGATATTTGAATATCTCGTCCCTTAAGCCGACCAGATATATTTCTGCTCCGTATTCTTTCAGTGCCATTATTGCCCCGCCGATTATTGCCCCCGGAGCATTGTCGCCTCCCATTACATCAACAGCTATCCGCATATTCAAACCTCCTATACGTTACTATATGATTTAATTACTGAAGGACACCAGTATGAATTTTCCTCTGAATACTTCAGCCTGCTTTACTCTTATAAAAACCCACACAAAATACTTGTTGCCTCTGGTTCTTACGACTTCTGCCTTTGCTATCAGCTTATCACCCGCAAATACGGGATTCTTGTACTTGATATTTGCAACTCCTATAAGAGCGACATTTGCATCAATTACCGCAATGGCAAGAGATTCGGCTTGTGCAAATATGTACTGCCCTTTCACTACATTTGTCTTTTCAAATGCAAGGTTATTATCAGTTTCAAGTATAGATATTCCACTTACTCCAAGATTCAAATCAACCAGCTCTCCGAATATTTCCTTGCCATGAAGAGATCTGACCTTGGTATAGTTATCCTCAGCAACACTTTTTATTCTTTCTCTCAGCTCCGGTACCCCCAGCTCAAGCCTGTCAAGCCTTATAGTCTGTATGCTCACATTGAAGCTTTCCGCAAGTTCTTCATCAGTAAGAAAAGGGTCTGTCTTGATTCTGTCCAGCAAACTCGCCTGTCTTTCTTTCTTGCTAATGCCCCCCTGCTTCATATTCAAACCTCCAATACTCAGATATACTACTATAATTTAGTACCTGGTTCTAATACTAATATATAACACTTGACATTAAATATGCAACAGTTTTTTTTAAAAAAGACGGGGAGACACGGGGAGGGAGACACGGGGACGTTTCGCGTGTCCCACTGGAAGTGGGACAGGGGAAACGTCCCCCTGTCTCCCTCCCCGTGTCTCCCTCCCCGTGTCTGCAAAAAATAAATAAGACAGGGGACTTCCCTTGTCTTATCATGAATTTTTTATTATTCTTCTGTCTTTATAACCGTTCTGTTCTTATAATAACCGCAAGATTTGCATACCCTGTGAGGAAGCTTCGGCTCATGGCACTGCGGACATGCAACCAGTCCCGGCAAAGCCAATTTCCAATTAGCTCTCCTTTTATCTCTTCTCGATTGTGAGTGTCTTCTCTTCGGTAAACCCAATATAAACACCTCCTTACTTTCTGTCCAGCAGCTTGCTTAAAGCTTGCATCCTTGGATCAACTTCTTCGCTTTTGCATTGGCAGTCGATACTGTTCTTATTTTTTCCGCATACAGTACACAGTCCCTTGCAGTTGGCCCTGCAAAGCGGCTTCATGGCAAGCTTGGCTGCTATATCTCCAATAACAAGGTCTGTTATGTCCGCCTTGTCTCCCCTGTATATATAATAGTCTTCCTTGTCATCCGCTATATCTTTGACAAAAACATAATTTGAATCTGCCTGAACTTCTTCAGTGAAGATTTCCAAACATCTGGAACATGTCCTCTCCACTGTTGCGGTAATCGTAAGATCAACACTTATCTTTCCTTCATAGTTGACCGCACTGCCTTTGACCGTAATGGGAGAAACTATATTCAAATTCTCACCGCAGAACACAATAGTACTGTCAATAGGATATTCTATTATTTCGAATCTCTCTTTTACACCTTCGGATTTAGATATCCCTGCAAAATTAAGTTCCATTCAACCACCTGTGATTTTCTCTCTGATTAACAAATTTTATTATACAAATCAATATATATTTTGTCAAGCAAAAACACTTCACACCGCTTGTGTTAGTATTTACAATGCATTCTAAAAAAATAAGCGGCTCGCGCCGCATTATTTTTTATTTCTTTGCCTTCCCTGCAAGCTCCGCTGTATCCCTTGCAATCATGAGTTCTTCATTGGTAGGAATAAGCAGAACTCTCACCTTTGAGCCATCCTTGGACACATCAGTTTCTTTTCCTCTGACATTGTTTTTCGCCTCATCCAGCTCAACGCCAAGGAATGACATGTCTTTGCATATACTGCTTCTCATTGATGCGGAGTTTTCCCCGAGGCCCGCTGTGAATACGATTGCATCAACACCGTTCATTACGGCCGCATATGCGCCTATATATTTCTTTACATAATGAACATATACGTCAAGGGCAAGCTGCGCTCTTTCATTGCCTTTATTGGCGGCTTCTTCAATATCCCTGAAATCACTGCTGACTCCCGATATGCCCAAAACGCCGGATTTTTTATTTAGTATTTCATCAGCCTTGGCAACGCTGATATTTTCTTTTTCCATAAGGAATTTAATTATTGCAGCATCTATGTTGCCTGATCTTGTTCCCATTGCAAGCCCTTCAAGAGGTGTAAAGCCCATGCTGGTATCCACCGATATTCCGTTCTTCACTGCTGTAATGCTTGCACCGTTTCCTAAATGACATGTAATAATCTTAAGCTCTTCAACAGGCTTTCCAAGCATTGCCGCTGCCCTCTCAGCCACATATTTGTGGGATGTGCCGTGGAAGCCGTATCTTCTTATCCTGTACTTTTCATAATATTCATAGGGAATTGGGTAAATGTATGACTTTTTTGGCATAGTCTGATGGAAGGCCGTATCAAACACTCCAACCATAGGCACTTCCGGCATAATCTGCTTGCATGCCTCTATACCCATTATATTAGGCGGGTTATGCAATGGAGCTAAACTTATGCATTCCTTCAGTGCATCCATAACTTCTTCTTTAAGAAGCACTGAATATGCAAACTTCTCACCTGCGTGCACGACTCTATGTCCAACTGCAGTTATCTCTCCCATATCCTTTATTACGCCGTATTCTTTGTCTCTCAATGCATCAACCACTGTCTGCAATGCCTCTTTGTGCGTCGGCATGGGCCTTTCTATTCTTATTTTGTCGAAGCCCTTTGGCTGGTGATTAAGTACTGAGCCGTCAATTCCGATTCTTTCCGCAAGACCTTTGGCGATAACTTCTTCATTCTCCATATCTATGAATTGATACTTCAATGACGAGCTGCCGCAGTTAATAACCAAAATTTTCATTCGTTTACGTACCTCCCATTATATATTGTGCATGTAAGAATTTCTATACTAATCGTCGTTTTCCCTGCTTTTTTGTAAAAATATTAACAAAGATTATTATCCCCATAATGAGATTTTTTCAATACCTACTATAAATATTCATTTGCCTGCGGATAATATGGTAAAATGAATTTGAGGTTCCGAAGGTTAGGGGTTGGGAGGTAATAATGATGAAAACCGTAGGAATAGTATCCGAGTATAATCCTTTTCATAACGGTCACAAATACCATATCCGAGCCGCAAAAGAAGCCTGCGGTGCAGATTATGCCGTCTGCATTATGAGCGGAAGCTTTGTGCAAAGGGGCGAACCGTCAATATTCGATAAATGGTCCCGGTCAAAATCGGCAGTTATGAACGGAGCTGACCTGGTAATCGAGCTTCCTGTTGTGTATGCCTGCCAACCGGCGGAAATATTTGCGGCCGGAGCGGTAAAGATATTAGATTCCCTGGGGGTTGTTGACCATATCTGTTTTGGAAGCGAACTGGGGGATACCGGCGCACTGCACCGGTTAGCCAATTTGCTTCAAAATGAGCCGGAAGCCTTTAAACATCTGGTAAAAGGGCAGCTCGGCCGGGGTGTTTCTTATCCCAAAGCTGTTTCCAACGCATTGTCCCATTATGCATCCGAAGATATTCATGATGCTGCCGATGATATTTTGAAGAATCCCAATAATGTACTGGGTATTGAATATATTAAAGCTCTCATTTCGTTGCATAGCTCTATTACACCTGTTGCCGTAAAACGTATCGCAAGCGGTTATAATGATAATACAATTGCAGGAAGCATCGCAAGTGCCACTGCAATAAGAAATGAAATAAAAGAAGGCGGAATCTCCGACAAGGTTCGAATGTCCCTGCCCGGAAGCTCCATAGATATTATAAGTGTAAATCTGAGGATGAACAGGCATCCTGTTTATATGAATGATTTTTCGGATATACTGCTGTACAAGCTTAGGACAATGGAAAAATCCGAGCTTTTGAAATACCCTAATGTTAAGGAGGGAATAGAAAACAGGCTTAAGAAATATGCAGCAGCCAGCACCAATTGCGAAGATCTGATTGAAGCTGTCAAAACAAAACGTTACACAAGAACCTACATCCAGCGCCTGCTGTGTCACGTGCTCCTTGATATCAAGAATGCAGACATATCCATGTTCAAAAGCCGGGAATGCCCGTCTTATGTTAGAGTACTGGCTTTCAACAATAATGGAAAAAAACTTATCAAAATGATAATGGACTGCTGCCCTTACCCTGTGATTTCAAAGGTGGCGGATTTCAGATGCACCGATAAAAGAATAATAAAAATGTTTTCATATGATATACAGGCTACAGACATTTACAACCTGGCATACAGGACATCTGAATTCAGGAAAGCTGCGGAGGATTATTTTACCTCTCCCTATTATCACAGGGAGTAATACTCTCTGTTCATTCATAATATCATATCCCTCTAAATATAAATATATTAATTAAAATACTTATGCTTAGAGGTTCCTTATGAAAAAAGGCACTATTTCCACCTTTGCTTATTCCTTTATCTTCTGTATCCTTGTGACATTCATAATCAGATATCCGGGAGAGGCTTTTGCAGCTTCACTTGATGGTTTGAAGCTATGGTTCAATGTGGTCTGCCCCGCACTTCTGCCCTTCTTTATCTGTGTTGAAATCTTAATTGGCCTGGGTATTGTCAGACTGTTCGGTTCCGCCTTCCGTCCCCTTATGGGTCCGGTATTCAATGTGCCCGGGGAAGGCTCCTTTGATTTTTTTATGAGTATATCCTCCGGGTATCCTGTAGGCGCAAAAATTACCGCAGAACTGTACAGCAAAAACCTGTGTACTCTTGCTGAAGGGCAGAGGCTGCTGAGCTTGTGCAGCACCTCGGGGCCTTTGTTCATAATAGGTGCGGTTGCCACCGGAATATTGAACAATCCGGCCTTAGGCTCCTTTATTGCAATTGCCCACTACCTGTCAGCCATCACAATCGGGTTTGCAATGCGTTTTTATGGGAAAGAAAATCCCCGCATCAGGGAAAAATATATATCAAATCCTATTGCTGAAATGATGGAGTACAGAAGGAGAGACGGACGTACTTTCGGAATGCTGATGAGAGATGCGGTAAAGAACGGAATCGACCTGATACTTATGATAGGCGGTTTTATTATCTTCTTTTCTGTGATAACCGGCATGCTGAGAATATCAGGCTTTCTCGAATGGTTCTCCCTCAGCCTTTCAAGGGCAATCCCCCTTAAGAGCATAACTCCCGATATTATATCCAGTCTGCTTATCGGCTTACTGGAAGTAACCAACGGGGCGAAGTCATGTGCCTCTCTCCGGGTGCCCTTAATATACAAGGCTGCCATAACGAGTTTCATGATAGGATTTGGAGGGCTTTCAGTAAATGCCCAGGTGATGAGTATAATATCCGGAACGGATCTTAAGCTCGGTATTTATTTCATTACCAAGCTTTTTCAGGGAATTGCGGCTGCATTCTACTCCTATGTACTGGTTGCCTGGTTTTCTGATCTTCAGGTTTTTAACCTTCCGGCAGAATCATTTGTGCAAAATACGATCCTGGAATACAGCTTTTTGCGGGTATTGGTTACCTCTGCCGCAAATATGCTGATAATATTGCTTTTTATGTCCGCGGTGCATATTAAAGGTACATGGGGACGTTTCTCCTGTCCCAAATGAATAAATTAAAAGGGTACAAGAGAAACGTCCCCCTTGTACCACTTATCAGCTCTTGTAATTCTTAAGCTCATCCCTGTTGTTCCTTATTGTTTCTATTATTTTTTCCGTGTGTTTTTCAAGTTCCGCCAGCAGCTCGTCCGCGTATGCTTTGGAACCCAGCCTTATCTTTTTGGCATCTATCTGAGCAGCAATAATAAGTTCTTTTGCCTGTTCATTTGCCTTTTTTATTATATCACTTTCATCAATAAGCTCCTGAACCTTTTTGTCAGCTTCCTTCTTAAGTATTTCAGCTTCTTTTTCAGCTTCGGCAAGAATCCTCTGACGTTCTTCCTTAACCTTGTTCAGTTTCTCTTCGCATTCTTTTCTCAGATTTTCAGCTTCTTTTTTTGCTTCTATAAGTATTTTCTGCCTTTCTTCCTTAATCCATTGAGCCTGTTTTATCTCATCGGGCAGCTTTATTCTTATTTCCTTTATTATTTCCTGCAATTCTTCCTTATTAATCATGGACTTACTTGATAAGGGCAGATTCGGCGCCTTATCCAGTATATCTTCAAGGGCGTCGAGCAGCAGCATAACCTCCATAATACCAACCTCCCTGTAATAATTCATTTGTGAATATTTATTTCACACGTATGATAGTCCGTGCCTGAACCGCTATTTAAGCCTTTCATAAATCTCCTTCTCAATAATTTCCGGTACCAGCCCTCTTATGCAGCCTCCAAATCCTGCAACTTCCTTTACCAGGCTGGAACTCAGATATGAATATCGGCTGCTAGTCATTATGAACACCGTTTCTATTTCCTGATTGAGCTTCTTATTCATATGAGCCATTTGCAGCTCATATTCAAAGTCTGAAACTGCCCTTAACCCTTTAACTATTACATTTGCGTTTTTACTCTTGCAATAATCAATCAAAAGCCCCGAGAAACTGTCAATTTCAACATTCTTTATATCTCCGCATGTCCTTTTTAGTATGTCCACTCGTTCCTCAACAGAAAAAATCGGATTCTTACTCGGATTGCTCAATACTGCTACAATAACCCTGTCAAAAAGTGCTCCGGATCTTTTAATAATATCAATATGTCCGTTAGTAGCAGGATCAAAGCTTCCGGGATACACTGCTATTTTCAAAATTACTCCTCCTTTTGCTGCGACTGTTCGTCAATAGAATAAAATGATAGTATTGTATTTCCATATTTCTTGAAACGGTATAAGAATAGCTTCCCCACTTTTTGCGGCATATCCTCCTTTGAATCATGCTCAACTACAATCAAACCGGATTGTGTAAGAATATTTTTATTATCAATTTCCTTCAAGGCTGATTCAGCCATTCCCATACTGTAAGGAGGATCAATAAAAATTAAATCAAAACTCTTTCCATGTTCGTGCAATTTGTTGATTGCCGTCCCGTAGTCCGTATTATATACTTCAGCACAATCCTTGATATTCAGACGGTTCAGGTTTCCCCTCAGTACCTTTATGCTTTTGATGCCGGAATCAATGAATACCACATGCTTTGCCCCGCGGCTCAATGCTTCAATGCCTATTCCTCCGGTACCGCTGAACAAATCCAGAAAAGCGCTGTCAATTACAGCATCCCCAAGTATATTAAAAAGAGATTCCTTAACCATGTCAGAGGTAGGGCGGATGTCCCTGCCCTCAATGGGATCAAGCCGTCTTCCCTTATACTCTCCTGCAATAACCCGCAAAAGATTACCTCCAAGTCTTTTATTGTCAATAACACCGATTGATTTTGCCCATTTCAATTACATTTTAACATAAATACTATTTTTATACAAAAATTTATTAATATCGCGCGGCAATTATATAAGGAATATAATATGCACCTGCGCATATTATATCATAAATGTCAGGGAATCGACAGATTCTGCGATATGAGAAAGCTGTCATTAACAGTCTGATAAAAATGGGGGCCTTTTATAAATGTATTTAAAGGAAGGTATGTAAAATAATTTTAATTGAATAAAAAAAACTTATTTGAACAACATATATATCAGGGACGTTAGTTATTTGTAACTAAATTTCCCCATAGAGCTCTTCCTTCAATTTCTCCTCTCCCGATACTGATGTCAATGCTTTAACATTGAATTAGAGTGTTGTCATCAGTATTTTTTCGCTAAAAAAATGACGCTGACCTATGCAGCCAGCGCCTTTCTTTTTCTTTTACCTTTATCTTTTATCTTCTTCCTGACATGCTTCTTTCTGCCTGTTCAATCATTCTTCTTACCATTTCTCCGCCTACTTTTCCGCACTCCCAGGATGTCTTATCACCATTATAGCCTGTAAGATCCGTTCCTAATTCAGTAGCTATCTGATCCCTGAAAGTCTTCAAAGCAGCCTTTGCTTCCGGTATCAAGGTCCTGTTTGATGTGGTATTTCTTGGCATATGTAGCACCTCCTGTTTGTATTACGTGTATAAACCGCAATAGTCCCGTCGAATGCAGCCCCGATGCAGCGTAAATGCTTGGTGCGGTTTATGTATTATTAATTTACTCCGTTTACAGTTTTTTAAACACTGTAAATTATGTTAACTTAGGAAAATATTCGAGGCCTAATTAAGCGTTATTTCATCCAGCATCTTCTGGAACCTTTGATCCAGTATTTCTTTCATCTTCTTGTAATCCTCATTGGAAAGCTTATTATTTTCATATATGTATTCTACTGCTTCCTTTGACAGCTTAAGAAGCTTCGCATCGCGAAAAACATCAGCAAGCTTGAAGCCGGGAAGCCCGTGCTGTCTTTGCCCAAGTACCTCCCCGCTTCCGCGGAACTCCATGTCCTTCTCGGCTACCTCAAAGCCATTTTCCGTTTTTGTCATATACTTAAGCCTTTCCTGCGCTATTTCATTCCCTGTATCAGAAATTAATATGCAATAGGATTGGTGTCCGCCTCTTCCGACCCTGCCCCTCAACTGGTGCAGCTGGGCCATTCCGTATCTGTCAGCGTCTTCTATTACCATGTAGGCGGCGTTGGGGATATTTACTCCTACTTCAATTACAGTTGTTGATACAAGTATATGAATTTCTTTTTCCCTGAACCTGTACATTACTTCATTCTTCTCATCGGCTTTCATTCTTCCGTGAAGCAATCCCACATTATAGTTCCGGAAGTATTTATTTTTTAGTTCCTCACTGTACTCTATCGCTGATTTAAGCTCCAGCTTGTCGGACTCTTCAACAAGCGGGCATACAAAATATGCCTGCCGTCCTTCATCAAGGCCCTTTTTGACAAAATTCATAAGCCTTTCCTTTTTGGCGGAATCTATGAAATAAGTCTCTACTTTTTTTCGGCCGGGAGGCATTTCATCTATTATTGACACATCAAGGTCCCCGTATACTATAAGTGAAAGTGTTCTTGGTATGGGAGTTGCAGTCATAACCAGCATATCCGGATTTTCCCCTTTTGCCGAAAGCAATGCTCTCTGTCTTACGCCGAACCTGTGCTGTTCATCGGTAATAACAAGTCCAAGCTTGTTAAAGCTTACATTGTCTTGAATGATTGCATGGGTTCCCACAACCACGTCTATTTTTCCTTCTTTTATTCCCTCCAGCACTTTTTGTTTTTCCTTCCCTGTCATTCCGCCCTTCAGCAGTGCAATTTCAATACCTGTGTTTTTGAGCAGGTTTGTTAAAGTCTCCATATGCTGTTCTGCAAGTATTTCCGTGGGTACTATCATTGTGCCCTGATATCCGCTTCTTACACATTTGAACAGTGCAAGAGCGGCAATGACCGTCTTGCCTGAACCCACATCCCCCTGTACAAGCCTGTTCATAATGCCCGAACCTTCCATGTCTTTGCTGACTTCCTCAAAAACCCTTTCCTGTGCTGAAGTAAGCTTGAAAGGCAAATGTTCAATAAACTCTTTTATTTCACTTGTCTTTTTAAACCTAATACCTTTTTGCCCGGCGCTGTTCAGTTTTTTTATATGTATCAACCCGGACTGCAGCATAAAAAACTCTTCAAATATCAGCCTTTTCCTTGCCAGCTTCAGCTTATCCATAGACTCCGGAAAATGAATATTGCTGATGCAGAAATTAATCTCGGCAAGTCCGTATTTTCTCCGCAGTTCTTCCGGAAACAAATCCGCCTGCTTTTCAGCATGTTTTAATGCTGCGTATACCGCCTTTCTTATATCCTTTTGTGACAGGCCTTCAGTAAGGGAATAATACGGCGTTATTCTCATCAGGTTTATGCTTTCACTGTCTGACAGCCTCTCATACTCGGGGACCTCCATGACCAGATCCTTCCCGATGCGCTTTACCTTGCCGTGCATCAGTACTTCGTCCCCTTCCCTGAAAGCATTTTTAATGAATCTGTTGTTGAACCACACTGCATTCAACCTGCCTGTATCATCAAATACCGTCAGCTTTGTAATAATAAGCCTGCTCCTGGTTCTGCCCTCCTGGGCCTTTCCTGCGGCACGCACCCTTACGGTACAGCTTTCATCGGGCATTATATCCCTGATTTTTGTAATCTCGCTTTTATCTTTATAACCCCTCGGAAAGTACTCCAGCAAATCCCCGATAGTGTACAGGCCAAGCTTATTAAAAAGCCTGGCCTTTGCCGGTCCTATTCCCTTTAAATTGGTTATGGAATCATCAGTATAATTCATTTGTACACCTCAATAATTTTATTCTACTGAGAGTATATAATAATACAGAGGTTGTCCGCCGAAGTGCAGTTCTATTTCGCAGTTATTGTACAGTTCGCCGATTTCTTCCTTCAGCTTCAGGGCTTCATCTTCATTCACTTCGCTGCCATAGTAGATGGATATCAAAGAAGAATCTTCATCTACCATATCATCAAGAACCTTATGGCTGACTTCAAGAATATCATTGCCTACCCCGCTGATTTTCCCTTCAACCATGCCAAGTACATTACCCTCTTCTATATTTATTCCGTCATAGTTGGAATTTCTCACTGCATAGGTAACCAAACCTGACTTTACGTTTGCAATTGCCTTTTCAATCTTTTTATTGTTTTCCTCAATTTCCTTATCATGATTAAGCGCCATAAGTGCGGATATCCCCTGAGGGATGGATTTTGTCGCCGCAACTATAACATTTTTATCAGACATTGACTTTGCCTGATTTGCGGCAAGAATGATGTTGCTGTTATTGGGGAATATATATATCGTTTCTGCATTGATTTTATTCACACTGTTTAATATATCCTCAGTACTTGGATTCATTGTTTGCCCGCCTTCTATTATTTCGTTTGCCCCCAAGTCCTTGAATATGGAAGATATGCCTTCTCCCATTGCAACAGCTATGGTTCCATACCTCTCCATAGGTTTTGGAGCTTGTTCCGCTTCTTCCGCAGCTTTGTGCTCCTCCTTATTAAACAGCAGTTCATTGTGCTGTTCCCTCATATTATCTATCTTTATGCTGGAAAGCTCACCTTGGGCCATCGCCAGTTCCAGCACCCTGCCAGGGTTGTTGGTATGTATATGAACCTTCAAAAGATTCTCATCCCCAACAACAAGAAGTGAGTCTCCAATCGGCAATATTTCGTCTCTGAACTTTTCCAGCCCGAGTTTTCTTCCTTTTATAAAAAATTCGGTACAATAGCCGAACACAATTTCCTCTTCTTTAAACAGCGGCCTGTCATGTTCTTCATCATCTGCTGCAGCTTTCAGTTCTATCATTTCACCCGTCTTCAGGTACTGATACATTCCTTCAAATATATATATAAGTCCTTTTCCGCCTGCATCAACAACTCCGGCGTTCTTAAGCACCTGAAGCATTTCAGGGGTCCTGCGCAATACACTGTTTGCCTTCTCTATTATTTCTTCCCAAAATAGTACATTATCCTCAAAGTTCTCTGAAACCTTCATTGCATACTCTGCTGTTTCCCGAATGACTGTAAGAATAGTCCCTTCAGTAGGCTTCATTATTGCTTTGTAGGCAGTATTGGAGCCTTCCGTAAGTGCATTGGCCAATAAATTTACATCCATACTTTTTTGATTCTTCAATGCCTTGGCAAAGCCTCTCCATATTTGTGAAAGTATAACTCCTGAATTGCCCCTTGCTCCCATAAGGGAACCATTGGCAGCGGCATTGGCCACGCTTTGTATTTCAATACTCTTGACAGCTATGATTTCCTTCACAGCCAGCTGCATTGTAAGCGACATATTTGTTCCGGTGTCGCCGTCAGGTACAGGAAATACATTCAGAGAGTTTACGATTCCTTTATTGTTTTCCAGATTATTTGCGCCGGATAAAAACATGTTTCTTAACTGTATACCATCAATATTTTTTGTTGACAAGATATGTACCTCCTTTCCAGAGTTATACTCTGACACCCTGTACATTTATATTTACTTTTTTTACTTTCAAGCCTGTCAGATTTTCTACAGTATATTTTACCTTACTGATAATATTATCTGCAATAGTTGATATCTTTGTACCAAATTCGACAACAATATATAAATCCACTATTATCTCTTCACCTTCTGTTGTAACCTTTACACCTTTAGCAAGGTTCTCTCTCTTAAGAAGCTCAACCAGGCCGTCTTTAGCATTCTTGCTTGCCATTCCTACCAAACCGTAGCATTCAGTAGCTGCAAGTCCTGAAATGGTTGCCAAAACATCATCTGTTATATTAACTTCACCGTACTGAGTTTTGTATATGGCAGACATGTGATCTCCTCCCGCTTTTTATTATTATTATATATTATAACGCATCAGCAGTAAATTTTTCGAATTTAGAAAAATTTTCTTACCTCCGCTTCATAATAAGTATGTTATATGATACAAATAATACTATCAAATTGTGACATAATAAATGATACTATAATTTGCCTGTATAAGTAAAGTACATTATAGGATTGCGTCAACACCGCCATTCTTCAGCCTTGCAGCCCTTAAAAACATATTGTGTCAATACTTTGTGAAAATGTCACCCTAAAAGTGACTTAATTATCGTATGAAAATGTCACTTTCAGTAGGAGAAAA
>JAKJBU010000129.1 GCA_022706825.1 Bacillota bacterium | reverse complement strand
GGGGGATGCATATGAGCAGAAGTATGAAAATAGGTATCGGTGTAATTATTGTTTTATTGATTGCGGCTGCAGCGCTGAGTGCGGCAATGGTAAGCGGAGATAAAATCCATTCCAATATTTCAATTAACGGAATTGATGTGAGCGGTTTTGTTCCTTCACAGGCGGAGAGCATGCTGAAGAAAAAAATGGAGCCTATTATTGACAATTTAAGTATTGTCTTGAAATTTAAAGGAAAAGAATGGCAGTTGAAATATAGGGATATTGATTTTAAATACGAGTATGAAGATGCAGTGACAAAAGCTTATGATATAGGGCATAAGGGCAGTTATTTCAAGAGAATTAAGGATGTGGCTGCAACTCAGCTGAATGGAGAGGATATCAAGCTTAATTATTCCTATGATTCACAATACTTGAAAAACAGACTGGAGGACATTTCAAAAGAATTGGAACAGGAAGCCAGGGATGCATCAATAGTATTGAAGGAGCAAGGCTTTGTAATTACTGATGAAGTAGAGGGCAGGAAGCTTGATGTCAATAAATCCTGCGATATTATTAAAGCTCTGCTGGATAAAGCCTCGGAAGGAGAGGCGGAATTGGCTGTTGATGTTACAGAACCGGAAATTAAAAGATCCGACCTTGAAAATATAAAGGACAATCTTGGAGAGTATTCAACAAAGTTCAATGCAGCTGATGTTGACAGGACTCATAATATAAAAATCGCCGCCAGCAGTGCATCACACATATTGGTTAAGCCCGGTGAAGTCTTTTCCCTGAATAAGAGCATGGGCCCACGCCTTGCAAAGTTCGGATACAAGGAAGCCAATGTCATAATAAATAATGAGCTGGTTCCCGGCATCGGAGGAGGAGTATGCCAGGTTTCTTCCACCTTATATAATGCCGCACTGCTTTCAAATCTTAAAATAGTAGAGCGCAAGAGCCATTCCCTGCCATCCAGCTATATAGCTTTGGGAAGAGACGCAACAATATCAGAGGATTATATAGATTTAAAATTTGAGAATAACACCAAATATCCCATTTACATTTATGGAGAAGTGAAGGGAAGCTGGGTTAAATTCAGCATATACGGCTATGACGAATACCCGGAAAGAACTGTCAAGATAAAGACAGAGACAGTAAAGGTGACACCTCCTCAGATAAGCATAATAGAAGATCCTGCTCTTCCGGAGGGAACAGAGGTGGAAGAAAAGAAGGCATATACCGGGTATGTTGTCAAAAGTTTCAGGGTGGTTATGGAAAACGGAAAAGAGGTTTCAACCGAGGAGCTTCCATTAAGTGTTTACAGAGTTGTAAACGGGGTAAAAAGAGTGGGAACCATGAAGGTTGAGCCTCAGCCGGCTGAAAATGAAGTTTTGCCGGAAGTACCCGGTGATATATAACTAAAGTGCATTAAAGCTGTCATGACAATAGCACTTGGATTGGAGAATGTTTTATGAACGATTCGCTGTATTCCAAGAAAGCTATTTGCCCCATATGCGGCAAGCAGTTTTCTTCAATGAAAGCCAAGGTCAATTCCTGTAAAGTTAAGAAGAAGGATGAGGATTTCTGCATCCATTACGAGGACTTGAACCCCATGTATTATGAAGTTTTTGTATGTCCTTCCTGTGCATACGCAGCCCCGGAGAATTCTTTCGGAGAACTGACGGAAAAAGAAGTCAAGCTTCTTAAGGAGGCCTTTTCGGGAAGAGAAGTGGGCAGAAGCTTCTGTGCCGAAAGAAGCCTGGATGATGCAACAGCTGCGTACAAGCTGGCCATTCATACTGCCGAGTTGAGAAAAGCGAGTGCCAGCGTGCTTGCGGGATTGTGCCTTAGGCTTGCATGGCTTTACAGATTTAAGGGGGACAAGCAGGAGCAGCTGTTCCTGGAATATTCGCTCCGGAACTATTTGGAAGCTTATGATAAAGAACCGCTTCCAATCGGGAATCTGAATGAGATATCCTTGATGTATCTTTTGGGGGAGCTGTCAAGAAGGCTTGGGAAG
>JAKJBU010000128.1 GCA_022706825.1 Bacillota bacterium | reverse complement strand
TTCTTTGCTTTGTCTATGGCAGACAGAAGCAACGGATCGCTTCCTATTATATCCTCAAAGGTATATTTAGCCTCCAGGCTTCTTATTATATTCTTGGCATTTTTCAATTCATTGGAAAGCTTTGTTATCTCTGACATGTCATGGATAACCCCGACACTGCCTCTCAGCTCTCCGTTAACAATTATAGGGGCAGCGTTCACCAGTACTTCCTTACGTGCAGGCCCCACCTTCATTAAAGCACCCTTAATGGGCTTTCTGGTCTTGAGTACCTGCATATGGATGCTTTCGCCCTCCGCAATATCGACAGTAGCAGGCTTTCCTATGACATCCTTTTCAGACAGTCCGGTAATTTTGATATAGGCCGGATTTATCATTACCCCAAGCCCATTCTGGTCTACAACCGATATGGCGTCCTGTGTGGCATTAATAATTGCCTCCAGCAAGCTGTACACTTCATTCAGGTTGGTTATCTCCTCCGCAAGCTTGATAATCTCTGTGATATCCCTAAATACCGCAACCGCCCCGATTATCCTCCCCTTTTTGTCCTTCACCGGCATCCTGTTGGTTATTATTTTTATATTCCCCAGATCCTGCTGGCGGTTCAGCTCAGACTCACCTGTTTCCAATATATACGGAAGCCTTGTATCTTTTATTACGTCAGCCACATATTTCCCCATTGCATCCTTTGCTTCGATTCCCGTGAGCCTTTCCGCAGCTTTGTTAAAAAGTGTTATTATACCGTCTGTGTCAACACCAATCATAGCGTCATGAGTAGAGTTAAGTATAAGCTCTATATCTTTTTTCATACAACAACCTTCCTTACATCAGGTCCGGGGTTCGGGGTTCGAGGTTCGGGTAATTGGCCGGTTCTTTAAAGCCTGCCCTAATCCTCGCACCTCGTGCCTCGCACCTCGCAGCCTGTTTCTAGTGGCCTGTGTCTTGAATTTATTTTATCGGCTTAAAGGTTTGTATTATTCTCTCCGCTGCCTTTATTCCGTCTACTGCCGCACTAACAATTCCACCCGCATAGCCTGCGCCCTCTCCTACAGGGTAGAGGTTTTCCACAGATTCGCTCTCCATGTTTTCCTTCCTTACAATTCTTACAGGTGCGGAGGTTCTTGTCTCAACTCCTGTCATTAACGCATCACAGCATGCAAAACCTTTTATCTTCCTGTCAAAATCCCTGAGAGCTTCCTCCATTGAAAGAGTTACATATTCAGGCAGGCACAAATGCAAGTCACAAGGCTTAACTCCCGGCTCATAGCTCGGCTTGACCCTGCCTGCTGCCCGGGAAGCTTTTCCTTTAAGAAAATCTTCCGCCAGCTGTACCGGTGCATGGAAGTTCCCGCCTCCCAGCTTATATGCCTTTCCTTCCCATATTCTTTGAAATTCCACTCCCGATAAAGGATGGCTGCTTTTAAAATCATCGGGAGATACCGATACCACCAGTGCGCTGTTGGCATTCTCCCTGTCCCTCTTGTACTCGCTCATACCATTGGTAACAAGCATCCCTTGCTCCGATGCGGCAGCCACTACCTGCCCCCCCGGGCACATGCAGAAGCTGTAGACTGCCCTTCCGGTTAAACTGCTCCTGGCCGTAAGCAGGTAATCCGCCGCTCCAAGCCTCGGATGCCCTGCGAAGCTGCCGTATTGAGCCTCATCTATCATACTTTGCAGATGTTCTATCCTCACACCTATCGAGAAGGGCTTGGGTATTATCCGCACACCTCTTTCAAGGAGCATGCCGTATGTGTCCCTTGCGCTGTGTCCCAGAGCCGCTATTATTATATTGGATTCAATTGCGGATTTCCCATTTACTATTACAGCTTTAGCCCGGCCTTCTTCCACCAAAATATCGGTAACCTTGGAAAGAAACCTTACTTCCCCTCCCAGTTTCGTTATCCTTTTTCTCATATTTTTTATGACCGTTTTCAGTATATCGGTTCCTATATGGGGTTTGGCCTGGTACAGTATCTCTTTGGGAGCACCCTCCTCCACAAAGGTATTCAGTACCCTGCTTATTCTTCTATCCTTGATTCTGGTGGTAAGCTTTCCGTCGGAAAAAGTGCCTGCCCCTCCTTCGCCGAACTGTATATTGGATTCCTCATCCAATACACCCTGCCTGAAAAATGTATTTACAGCTTCAGCCCTTTTATCCACATCGCTGCCTCTCTCAAGTATCAGCG
>JAKJBU010000127.1 GCA_022706825.1 Bacillota bacterium | reverse complement strand
CCGGAAATTGCCCCCGACTTATTCATCCTTGCAATGCCCGTAGCTATTTGATACCTCTGTGCTTCTTTCAGTTTGATGCTGCATATGCTGCCGTGTATCATATCGCAGGTCATCTCCCTTTTGTTGAATTTCTTCCCGGTTACTCTGTTTACAATCGGAATGATGTTCTTGATGCATTCCCGCTTCCCTCCGCAGCTGTCTACTCTTATATCTACATCCATTGTGTTTCCCGTTCTTGCCACTATCACATCTTTTACTCTCACCGCATCATTGTCCAATCCTACCATAATCAGTTCCTCCATATCCCTGTCAAATTCAACATCCATATCTATCCTTAAAGCCAGGTCGGATACCACTGCGGATACCTCCTTCAACTGATCACTTACAAGCAATCTGCTTTCATTTATTTTTTTCTTCCAGCCAAGCCCGTTTCTGTACATATCATAGTAATATTTGAGGTTTTCAATAATTTCCTCCGGCTTCAGGCAGCGTTCCTTGAAGCCTTTATAGCAGCCGTCCTTTTTAGGTTTACCCCCGTTTTCAATAATAGTCAACAAGTTGAAAAGATACTGATAGCTATTGTAAAAGTCCCTCTTCCAGCAACTGCCTGCCAATCCGCAGTCTGAACATGTCTTCCCGACTACCTGGTCTATTATCTGCGCTGCGTCGGTATGGGAAAAATAGCTCCTGTCCTGTATGGTATCCTTCAATGTATCAGCCAGTGATTTATATACTCCCGCAAGCTCAGAGAGCCTTTCTATGGTATTCTCCTTTATCCTCATGCTGTAAGACCTTTCTTTGAGATACTCCCCTGCAATGGACAGTTTGTATCCTGACAGCTTTTTCATGTAGTTTTGGGGAATACAGGCAAACAGCAAGGAAGCAATCAATATTTCATAAAACCTTATCAATACCTCTGTAGAACCGTTTATATAAAAGGTCATCAGTGCGTTGCTTATAATGAAGCCCAGGGGGCAGCCATACCTGCCGAGGTTCTTCAATATTCCGCACATCATCGCACAAAGGCCGTAAACACCTATGGCGGAAGGGAGGATAGAGCCTGACAATGCCTGAACTATTCCCATGATGATTCCCACTGCCGCACCCGTTCCGACATTGCCGAGATAAGCAAAAATCATAATAATGAATATGACGGCAATGTTTTTTACTGAAAAACCCGCAATATATATCTCTGTCCCTACGAAACAGAAAGCTGCCATTACCGCAACAGCGACAACCTCTTCGGAGGACAGCAGCCTTCTGTTCTTGTAATTCTTTATGACAGGTAAGGAACGATCATAAATGTATATGAGTATGGCTATTAAAATGGATTCTATAATCAACATCAAAAGATCATAGAGATAATAATTCTGAACATAAAAAATGAAATACCCCGCTGCAAGGTTAATCAAGGCTGCAGCAGCTGATATCACCAGTTTCCTGTTCACTTTCATCTTATGAGTTGCTGCGTATGGAATTATCAAGACAATAGCGGCAATAATATATTTCAAAAGTATCCCCTTATCTCCGACGCTCAGCACCCCAATCAATATGCTTGTCCCCATCACAAACAGATTCAGCTTCTGAACCATAGCCGCGGCAAAAAAAGCAGTGCAGAAAGGGTTAAGAAAATCCAGAATAACCGCTCTTCCCAATAACAGCCCGAAGGCACCAAGTACCATATACATTCTGAAGCCGGTATTCATGAAAAAATCTATGATATGCCTTATCCGGCCGCGTTTGTTTGTAACACTTTGATTAGATACTGTTGCCACTTCAACCACCATCCAATAATTCTTCTAAACGTCGTATAAAGATTCTAACACAAGGGTTTTGAATAATTTGTCAGGTTAGGTGCTTGAAAATGGAAAACTTTTTGACAATGGAGAGGTTTTTTTGACATAGGGCGTGCAGTATATGGAATATGAGACAAAAACTAAAAAACTCAGACCTAAGTCTGAGTGTATTGGCGTTTTGGTAGCGGCGGTCAGATTCGAACCAACGACCGTTCGGGTATGAACCGAATGCTCTAGCCAACTGAGCTACGCCGCCATGTATAAAATTATGATATGCTTCGCATTACTGCGTCAGCCTGCGTCTCTCGGTGCTCACGTATATCCGTATACGCTCCGCGCCTCTTTCCTTGCCTTCCTTGTACTGCTCGCATCTGATAATTTTATTATCAAATCGGAAGATATGCTTCGCATTACTGCTTGCAGCTTGCAATCAAAAAAATTGGTTGCGGGGGAGGGACTTGAACCCACGACCTCCGGGTTATGAGCCCGACGAGCTACCAACTGCTCTACC
>JAKJBU010000126.1 GCA_022706825.1 Bacillota bacterium | reverse complement strand
CATACATTACAGTAATATAATCCTTCCCCGACTTTATATCCTCTTCACTGAGGCCTGCCGCATCATTAAGCACCAGGACCCCTGCTCCCACTTCTCTTGCCAGGGTCTCTGAGAGCTTTGGGCTTGTAAGCTTCTCAAAAAAAACATACTTTACTTTCTTCTCCCTGCATTTTCTGATAAGCTCAACCATTTTTGAGGGGCTTGGTTCCTCCTGAGGATTGATTCCTCTTATGGCAATCTGCTCCAATAAAAAATCATTTGCAAAGTAACCAAAGGACTCATGGGATACAACGATTGTATTGCTTTTGAAATGCTTTGAAGCATCCCATATATCCTTGCCCAAATCGGAAAGCCTTGAATCCAGTTCTATCTTCCTTTTTCCATAGTACTCCGAATTCTCAGGATCAATTTCCAAAAGCGCCTCATAAACATTCCGGGCTTGCTGCCTGAATCTTATGGGGCTTACCCATATATGGGGATCGTAGATTCCATGCTCATGGTTTTCCTCTATATCTTCTTCTTCCTCGTCGTGCTCCGAAGACTTCAAAAGCTCTATGCCCTGACTGGCATCAACTAATCTGGTTCTTTTTTCGTTAATATTGGGCAGTATTTTATCTAACCATGGTTCCATACCCGCCCCATTATATATCAGCATGTCAGCCTTGCTGATCTCCGCTGCCGTCTTTGGAGCAGGCTCCCAGTCATGAGGTTCCGCTCCCGCAGGTACCATGGTTATGACTTCCGCTTTGTCCCCTGCTATTTCACTTGCAAGAAAATACATAGGGTAAAAGCTGACATATATTTTCAATCTTTGGTCAGCCGGCTTCTTTCCGGATTCCGTACAGCCTGACAGCGCCATGGCTGACAATAGTAAAATAATTACTGCAGTTATTGCCTTTTTCATTACCTCTGCTCCTTTTTGCAAATCATTTGCATTTACATTGTATAATATGCCCAAGGCTGTGTCAATTATGCAAAAAGAAGAAGTTTCTCCTGTCTCATCCTTGCCTCTAACTTGAAATTTTTTCAAACAGGAAGTATAATGAAAAAAAGGCAATGGAAGGATTGCAATGGGTTGCATCAAGGTAAAGGTGATAAAGGATGGGAAATTATATGGAAGGCAGACAGAACAACATTATAGAGTCGTTTCAGTCGCTTTTTAATAAGGAAGAGCTGCTTGCCAAAGTGATTGAGTTCTTCCCCTATCCCATTCAGGTTTACGCTCCGGATGGAACCTCAGTGCTGGTGAATAAGGCCATGCTGGACCAATTTGGTAGTGTCAGCCCGGATATTGTTGTAGGGAAATACAATATATTCAAAGATTCTTACATTATCGCCTCAGGCCAGCTTCATGCGGTAAAACAGGCTTTCCGGGGAGAAACCGTCTTTTTTCCGGATGTCAGAGTACCTTTGGAAGATATTACAGAACGATACGGCATAAAGGATTTGGATGTGGAGGCTTTATATCAGGACGTTACGGTTTTCCCCATTTTGAATGACATGAACCAGGTGGTATTTGTCGTGGCATTATTGATCAACCGGAGGGTTTATCGCGGCAAGAGTGAAATTGAAAAGGCGAAAGAATATTTGGAAAGCTACTGGATGGATAAGTTTAACGCCGACGAAACGGCAAAGGCGGCGTGCCTCAGCAAGGCACATTTCACAAAGCTGTTCAAAAAGCATACAGGCGTAACACCCTATGAATACTATATCAACATCAAAATCGGCAAGCTGAAGGAAAAGCTGCTGGATACTAACCTTTCCGTCGCCCAGGCCTTTGCTGCCTGCAACATGGATTATAACGGCCATTCAGCAAAATTATTCAAAGATAAGGTCGGCGTTTCCCCGTCCGAATACAGGAAAATATCGGAATAAAATGAGGTGCAACAAAGTTTAAGAAGCCAGGTTTCGGTTCATTACGAGAAACCGGCTTCTTTTTCATTCAAAATAACATTTTTTGTACTTATTATAAGCATATTTTACCTATATTCGCAGCTGAAAGATTAATAAAATATCGACAGCAGCCATAAAAACGCCGGCAGCCCGGATAGAAAGGAGCATTCTTATGGGTAATGAAACGAATGAACCGCTGCCTGGGGAACTGTTTCCTCAAATCATCGATTTTTTCCCTTATCCCGTTGCCATATTTACGCCGCAGTACACATTGGCCATGGTAAACAAGTCATTTGAGGAGGCAGCAAAAATACGGCTTATTAATCCGGAAAAAGGAACGGTACGCATTCTTCAGTACAAGATTGATGATACGCGGCTGGCTGAAGCCGTCAAAGGTGTCTTTGCGGGAAACACCTTCTTCTTAGAGGAC
>JAKJBU010000125.1 GCA_022706825.1 Bacillota bacterium | reverse complement strand
CTTTTTACCTCCATTGCAAGCTTGTAAACCGAGCCCTCAATTTCCGAAAGCTCATAGAGCAGCAGCTTCACCTCATGGAATTTCTGCATTGCCACATCAAGAGCCGTGTTGGTATGATAAAAGCTATAATAGTGGATAAGCTTCTCTTCCTGATGACTTATTTCAGGTATTTCAACACCCATTATGCTTTTATCCAGCACTTCAAAGCCTGATGCTTCCGGTATGGACTGGGCAATTTGCTCTATATTGCTTATACCCATAGTAGTATTTGCAGTCTGAAGTGCCTCATAGGCATCGCCGAATACTACCTCTACTTTCTTCTGAATCTCTTCAGCCTTTTCAATAAAGCTCATCATGGTCATAATAAGCACATTTCTTTTTTTGTCCAGCAGTTCATAGCCCTTTCTCGAAAGCTCAAGAGAATTCTGTGCGGCTATGAGGCTGGTTTTGGTATAAATGATTTCCATTGTTTTCACTACCTCTTGCCATAGTACTTGTCAAGCAGTTCCGGATTGATCCTGTCAAGCTCCGATTTTGGAAGAAATGTCAAAAGCTCCCACATGATATCCAGGGTATCCTCCATGCTTCTGTTCACCTCAGAGCCTTGGTTCAGGAACTTTTGTTCAAATTGTCTCCCGAACTCCATATATCTTTTATCCATTTCAGAAATGTCATCTTCACCTATTACCTGGGCCAGTGACCTTACGTCCTGAACATGAGAATATGCCGAAAATACCTGATTGGCGACATCAGGATGGTCCTCCCTGGTAAAGCCTTCACCTATGCTTTCCTTTTGCAGCCTGGACAACGACGGAAGCACATTTATGGGAGGGAATATTGCCTTCTGGTGAAGTTCTCTCGATAATATAATCTGCCCTTCTGTAATAAACCCGGTAAGATCCGGCACCGGATGAGTTATGTCATCATTTGGCATTGTAAGTATCGGTATCTGAGTTATGCTGCCCTTCGAACCCTTTATCATTCCTGCCCGCTCATAAAGGCTTGCCAAATCAGAATACAGATATCCCGGATAGCCTTTCCTTGAAGGCACCTCTTCTCTGGATGCCGAAAGCTCTCTTAAAGCTTCACTGTAGCTGGTCATATTGGTCATTATTACCAGTATGTGCATATTATGAACAAATGCCAGGTGTTCTGCTGCAGTCAGCGCGCATCTGGGCGCAGTAATTCTTTCTACAATGGGATCGTCCGCCAGGTTTATATACATTACCACCCTGCTTGCAACTCCTGACGAATCAAACTGCTTTCTGAAAAAATCAGCCTCATCATGTTTTATCCCCATCGCAGCAAATACAACGGCAAAATTGCTCTCATTATCCCCTGATATCCTTGCCTGCTTAACTATTTGTGCCGCAAGTTCATTATGGGGCAATCCGTCACCTGAAAACAGCGGCAGCTTCTGTCCCCTTACAAGAGTAGAAAGGCCGTCTATTGAAGATATTCCTGTTTCTATATAGTTTCGCGGGTATCTTCTCCCTACGGGATTAATAGGGCGCCCGTTGACATCATACTTACTGTCCGCATAAAAGCCTGCTCCATCTATAGGCTCACCTATGCCATTAAAGGTTCTTCCCAGTATATCCCTTGACAGTGGTATCTCCATCGGTTTTCCCGTAAAGGAAACACTGGCATTATTGAGTGATATACCGGAAGTACTTTCAAAAACCTGTATTATAACTTTGTCTCCGTCAATTTGTACGACCTTCCCTTTCTTATGTCCTTCCTGCTCCACCTCAATGTCAACGACTTCTCCAAATACAGCCTCCTTGGCCCCGCTGAGAATTATAAGAGGCCCTTCTACCTTTTGCAGCTTCAAATATTTTAATCTCATTGTCTGCTCACCTCTCTGCCGTACATGGTTTTCAGGCTGTCATAGAAGTTATCAATCTCATTTATCAATTCATCGAACATCTCCGGTTTGTCTTCCGGAACATTATATTTCATAGTTGTAATCTTGTAAAACAACTCATCATTCTTGACCTTGGATATTGGAGCACCCATTTTTACACAGTTATGGGCTTTATCATACAGCCTGTCTATTACCCTGAGCATTCCATACTGCTTTTTCAGGGATACATGGGCATCATTCTTATGATAGGCATTCTGCTGAAGATAGCCTACCTTGATAACCCTGGAAATTTCCAGTATCAACCGCTGGTCATCGGGCAATATGTCCTCTCCCACCAGCTTGACTATTTCCATGAGCTTTTCCTCTTCCTGAAGCAGCCTCAATAGCTTTGCCCTAAGTTCCATCATATCCGGAGCAATGTTTTCTTCATACCACGAACTCAGGTCAGTGATATATCCGCTGTATGACTTCAACCAGTTAATGGCAGGATAGTGTCTGGCATAAGCCAGTGACTTATCCAGAGCAAGGAAAGTGCTTACAACCCTCTTGGTATTCTGAGTAACCGGTTCCGAGAAATCTCCT
>JAKJBU010000124.1 GCA_022706825.1 Bacillota bacterium | reverse complement strand
GGCATACAGAGATAACAGGAAGATTCATAAAGAAAATCGGAGAGGGAGAAATTGACGAGAGCAGTGAAGGATACGGATTATTCGGCATAAAGCTGGTGGAGTAGTGTTTGACAGAGGGGGATTATATAATGGAAGGTTTGAATAAAAAAATACTTGCTCTGGCAATTATAATGGCCTTTGTTACGTGCATGCTGCTGTATTTCTATATTTCAGGGTTGAGCAGCGATTCGGAAATCGAATATACTGAAGCATATGCGGCAAGCGTTGAAATTCCTGCCAGGACGGTAGTCGAAGATAAAATGATTGTGAAGGTGCAGGTTCCGAAGGGTACAAGAATTGCATCGGGTATATCAGACAAGAGCAAGATAGTGGGAAGGCTGACGAAGGAAAGAATTATTAAAGATGAGCTGATACTTCCGGACAGGCTTTATAGTGATGAAAAGACCAATATGGCCTTTATAATACCTACCGGAAAACGTGCCGTAACAATAGGAGTGAATGAGGTTACCGAAGTAGGGGATTTTATAATCCCCGGGGATTATGTGGATGTTATTGCAACCTTTGAGGAAGCAAATGTTGAAATAGGCGGAAGCAAGATATACTATCCCAAATATACAAAGATCATACTGCAGAATATTCAGGTATTGGGGGTAGGACAGAATATGCAGGTCCTTAAGGAAAAAGACAAGGATCTTCCTGCCAGCGTGACTCTGGCTGTAACTCCGGGTGAGGCGGAGAGGCTTGTTCTTGCTGATGAAAGCGGTGTGCTCAGGCTTGCTTTGAAGCCGGCAGCGGATAATGATACTATTCAGACCAATGGTGTTATTAAGGATGATATGGTATTGCCCAAAGGGAGGGTGAATTAATGGCAAACAGGATAAAAGTTGTTATTGTTGATGATTCCGAGCAGACCAGGGACAATATTGCGTCTATTATCAGCTTTGAAAAGGATATTGAAATTGTTGGCGAGGCTGAAAACGGAGAGGAAGCAATAGCGGTCGTAAGAAGCAAGAAGCCAAATATTGTGCTGATGGACATCAACATGCCTTTGCTGGATGGGATAAAAGCCACACAAATACTTAATGAAGAGGGTGCGGAAGCGTCAATAATTATTATGTCAATTCAGGGTGAAGGAGAATATTTAAGAAGGGCGATGCAGGCAGGAGCCAGGGATTATGTAGTGAAGCCCTTCGGAGTGAACGATCTGGTCAAAACAATAAGGCATGTATATGATCTGGATATGAAAAGGAGGCAGAAAAGTAACGTTGCCTCGGTAATCAAGGTAGATTCCAGGATACTGAGCGTATTTTCTACAAAGGGCGGGGTAGGGAAGACTACCGTAGCAACCAATCTGGCGGTAGCACTGTCAATTGTTACGGGAAAAAAGATAGCACTGCTGGATTTTGACCTGCAGTTTGGAGATGTGGCAATATGCCTGAATCTTTACGTCAAGAACTCCATGACGGACCTTGTAAAGGATTATTCAAATATACAGCAGGATCCCGGCTTATTGGAGGAATATCTTCTCACCCATTATTCAGGTATAAAGATTCTGGCCGCTCCTACACGCCCTGAAAATGCAGAATATGTTACTCCTGAACATATCAGGAACACCATCGAATTTCTTAAGGGAAGGTATGATTATATAATAATTGATACCTCCCATGGCTTCAGCGATAATGCCATAACTGCTCTGGATATGTCGGACACAATTATATATTTATCAGCCCTGGATCTTCCGTCAATAAAAAATACGAAAAATGGCCTGGAGGTAATGAAATCCCTGAATTACCCCAAAGAGAAGGTGAAGATTGTCATTAACAAATCCAATGAACGCTTCGGCATAAACCATAATGATTTTGAAGAAGCCCTTGGGGTGGAAATATGGGCGATGATACCGGATGATCAGGCATCTGTTACGATATCGGTGAACAAGGGCCATCCCCTTATATCTCACCGAAGGTCGTCACCGGTGTCAAAAAAGATATACAAGCTTGCTCAAAGTATAGCATCCGGTGAGGAAAAGGCTAAGAAGAAGCTGTTCGCGGCGGCGTTTTAAAATTGGGCACGGGGCACGAGGATAGGAGCAGGTTCTCGAAGAAAACACCAAACCTCGCACCTCGTGTCTCGTACCAGACTATATAGGAATACCCAGGAGGTAATAGATATGGGTTTGCTTAAAAGAATAGAGCAGGAAAAAACCGAAATATTATCGGAAGGAAGACAATCGATCAAGGAAACAAAAAAAGAGGATCCCTTAAGTGATGTAAAAGGGATAATCCATAAAAAGATTATCGAAAGAATTGACACAAGCATGCTGGGGCAGGAGGGTGAAGAGCAGAGGTTCAATGCGGAAATAGCCGATATTGTGGAGGAAACTCTGAAGGAAAAAGAACTGCATCTTTCCCGTACCGAACGGCAGACAATGATAAGGTATATTATTGACGAGTCCATAGGCTTCGGCCCCATCAGCGGGCATCTTCTGGATGAGGAAGTTTCGGAAATAATGGTCAACGGGCCTGACCAGGTCTATGTGGAGAAAAAAGGGCGCCTTGAACTGGCGGATACAAGATTTGAAGATAATCAGCACGTAATGAGGATAATAGAAAAAATAGTGTCCCCCTTGGGAAG
>JAKJBU010000123.1 GCA_022706825.1 Bacillota bacterium | reverse complement strand
TCTTGCCATGGTCAACATGACCTATTGTCCCTATGTTTACATGGGGTTTGGTCCTTTCATATTTTGCCTTTGCCATTTTACTTTTCCTCCTTTAAAATCGGATAATTCAATATCTTAGGAAATTGTACAATATCAAATTACCATACGATTTCCCTGTTTTTAATCACTTTTCACCTAATATCTTCTCCGCTATGCTCTTAGGAACCTCTTCAAAGTGATCTGTCTCCATTGAGTATACTGCACGTCCTTGTGTCCTTGAACGCAGGTCGGTAGCATAACCGAACATCTCGGAAAGAGGTACAAAGCCTCTTATAACCTGAGCCCCGCTTCTCGCTTCCATGCCTTCTATTTTCCCTCTTCTGGAGTTTATGTCTCCGAGAACATCTCCCATATATTCCTCAGGCACTGTTACTTCAACCCTCATTATAGGCTCCAGAAGAACAGGATCGGCCTTTTTCATTCCATCCTTAAAAGCCATTGAACCGGCAATTTTAAATGCCATTTCGGAAGAGTCAACCTCATGGTATGAACCGTCATACAGCGTGACTTTAACATCAAGTACAGGATATCCTCCGAGTACGCCGTTCATGGTGGCCTCTTCCACACCGCGCTGTACAGCGGGTATATACTCTTTCGGAATCACACCGCCTACTATCTTGTTTACAAATTCAAAACCGGTTCCGGGTTCCTTAGGCTCAATCTCAAGCCAAACATGGCCGTATTGTCCTTTGCCCCCCGACTGTCTGACAAACTTTCCTTCCACCTGTACTTTTTTTCGGATGGTTTCTTTATAAGCAACCTGCGGCTTGCCGACATTTGCTTCAACCTTGTACTCCCGCATCATCCTGTCAACGATTATGTCCAGATGCAGCTCACCCATGCCCGCAATTATGGTCTGGCCGGTCTCAGCATCAGTATATGTCCTGAATGTCGGGTCTTCTTCCGCCAGTTTCTGCAGGGCTATACCCATCTTATCCTGGCCTGCCTTTGTTTTGGGCTCTATGGCGACATTGATAACCGGTTCCGGAAAATCCATCGATTCCAGTATAACTGCATTTTCCTCATCGCAAAGGGTGTCTCCCGTAGTCGTATCCTTAAGCCCCACAATTGCTGCGATATCGCCTGTATAAACCTCTTTTATCTCTTCCCTGTGGTTGGCATGCAGCTGCACTATTCTTCCGATTCTTTCTCTTTTGCCCTTTGTTGAATTATATACATAGGATCCGGCTTCAACCATCCCCGAGTATACTCTGAAGAAGGCAAGCTTACCCACATAAGGGTCGACCATTATTTTGAATGCAAGAGCTGAGAAGGGTTCCTTGTCATCAGAATGCCTGACAATCTTCTCTTCTCCATCTACAGTAGTTCCTTCAATGGGCGGAATATCAATAGGAGAAGGCATAAAATCCACAACAGCATCCAGCATAAGCTGTACACCTTTATTCCTGTACGAGGAGCCGCAAACAACCGGATTAATCTTGACACTGATTGTACCGGCCCTAATGGCATCCTTGATCTCCTGCTCCGTCGGTTCTTCTCCCTCCAGATACTTCATCATGAGATCCTCATTCATTTCGGATACAGCTTCAATTAGCTTCTCCCTGTATTCTTTTGCCTTATCCATCATGTCTGAAGGTATTTCCCCTACCTCCATATTTTTGCCAAGGTCGTCCTTGTAAATATGAGCTTTCATACCTATCAAGTCCACTATACCTACAAATCTGTCTTCGCTGCCTATCGGAAGCTGTATAGGAACGGCATTGGCTCCGAGCCTTTCTTTCATCATTTCGACTACTCTGTAGAAATCCGCTCCCATAATGTCCATTTTATTAATATATGCAATTCGCGGAACATTGTATTTGTCTGCCTGCCTCCAGACGGTTTCCGACTGGGGCTCAACTCCGCCCTTGGCACAAAAAACTGCTACAGCTCCATCCAATACGCGCAGTGACCTTTCTACTTCAACAGTAAAGTCCACGTGCCCCGGCGTATCTATTATGTTAATCTTATGATCCTTCCACTCAGCCGTTGTAGCTGCAGAAGTTATTGTTATTCCTCTTTCCTGCTCCTGCTCCATCCAGTCCATTGTGGCAGTCCCTTCGTGAACTTCACCTAATTTATAGGTTTTTCCTGTATAATACAGTACTCTTTCAGTCGTTGTCGTCTTTCCTGCATCAATATGGGCCATTATTCCTATGTTTCTGGTCTTTTCCAACGGAAATTGCCTAGGCACAATTATCCTCCTTTCTGTTGCAAGTATCACTGTTATACTTCCCGAAAATTTTAATATTTAGCATTAATTCATAATCATTTTTATAAGTCACAATTACCTCTTTTTAAGATTACCACCTGTAATGTGCAAAGGCCTTATTGGCTTCTGCCATCTTATGAGTGTCTTCTCTCTTCTTCACGCTGCTGCCGGTATTGTTGGCAGCATCTAAAAGTTCACCGGCCAATCTTTCTTTCATGGTCTTTTCCCCTCTTTTTCGGGCATAATCGATCAGCCACCGCATCCCTAATGCTTGCCTTCTGTCAGGCCTTACTTCTATAGGAACCTGGTAAGTTGCTCCGCCTATTCTTCTGGCTTTGACTTCCAGAACAGGCATGATATTGTTCATAGCTGTCTCAAATACTTCAAGGGGGTCTTTACCTGTCTTTTCC
>JAKJBU010000122.1 GCA_022706825.1 Bacillota bacterium | reverse complement strand
ATATTTGATATGGATGATACCGACAATGCCACACTGGATGCATCGGAAGGATCTGAAAGGGTGATTAAAAAAGCATCCGGAAGCGGATTATCTCCTTCAAGCCCCTCTAAAAGATAGGAGTTTTCGCCCCAGTTTTTCTCCAGATTGTTGAGGGCTGTGTCCTTGGATATGAACTCCACGGATTTAACACCATTGATTGATCTGATCTCGGTTTCCATAGTATCGATGATATTTTCGCTCAAACCGTCTTCCAGGTATACCATCATCTCTATTTGTGATTCCAGCTTGGTTGCAGCATAATCTATATTTATCACTATAATAAAGAATATCCCTATAACCAACAGTGCTGCGATTACCGAGGTTATCGCCGCAGCACTCATGGTGCTGTTTCTTTTAAGGCTTCTGAATCCTTCTCTGATGAAAAACTTACCTGTCCTAAGCTTCACTGCTGTACCCACCTTTCATTTCATCCCTGGTAATAATCCCATTTTCTATTTCAACAACCCGCTTCTTCATTTTGTCCACTATATCACTGGCGTGGGTGGCCATTAATACAGTCGTACCTCTTTGGTTTATTTCACTCAAGGTCTTCATAATGTCCCATGACATATCAGGATCCAGATTTCCTGTAGGCTCATCGGCAATAAGTATTGAAGGACTGTTGACCATTGCCCTGGCCAAGGATACTCTCTGCTGTTCCCCCCCCGAAAGCTGCTGAGGATAAAGGCCTGCCTTCTTGCTCAGTCCGACCATGCTCAGTATGATCGGAACCTGACGCCTTATTTCCTTCGGAGGAGCTTCAATAACTTCCATGGCAAAAGCAACATTTTCATATACCGTCTTCTCCTGCAGCAGTCTGAAATCCTGGAATACTACGCCTATATTCCTTCTGTGAAAAGGTATCTCCCTTCTTTTGTATTTTGTTATATCCTTATCTCCCACAATTATAGTGCCTGTGGTTGGCTCCATCTCCTTGAGCAGCAGTTTTATAATAGTTGACTTGCCGGCTCCGCTGGAGCCTACAAGAAAAACGAATTCTCCGTTGTTTATAGTCAGGTTGATATTCCTCAATACCTTATTGCCATCTGCAAACTCCTTGCTTACATTCCTCATCTGTATCAATCTATCACACTCCTTACCAAAACCGTCAATACAAAACAAATATAGTGCAGATTCGACTCAAACAACTTATACTTCTACAAAAATAAAGAAAAATCCTTTAAAAATGCCAATGTTTTTGTTTTGTAATAAATAATTTATTTATAAACAACAAAAAGACATGGGGACGTTTCGGGACACGGGGACGTTTCACGTGTCCCTTGAGGGACAGGCGAAACGTCCCCATGTCCCAAAACGTCCCTGTGTCTTCCCGTGTCTTATTTTGCTATTTCCGATACTTTTCCATGAACCAATTAATCAGTTTCCTTGATACGCTTATTGATCCCGGTATCTGCGGCATTTCATCCGCGCCGAACCATCCGGCGTCTGCAAGCTCACTATCGTCTATTCGTATCTCGCCTTTATCATGCTCTGCCGTAAATGCAAGCATGTACGAATGAGGGAAAGGCCAGGACTGGCTGCCGAAATACCGTATGTTTTTTACCTCTATGCCTACCTCTTCTTTTATTTCCCGCTTTATACACTCTTCAAGAGTCTCTCCTGCTTCAACAAAGCCTGCCAGCACACTGTAACGCCCCGATGGAAAGCTTTTATTCCTGGCTAAGAGCAGCTTGTCCCCCTTTGTTACGGCAACAATAACTGCGGGAGACAGCCGCGGATAGAAAATCTGTCCGCATTTATTGCATACCCTTGCATGCTCTTCGGTTCTTCTTTCTGTGGCTTCTCCGCAGGCGCCGCAGAACCTGTGGGTTTCATCCCACTCCAATATTTGAACTGCCCTGAATGCCGCCTTCAGCATACATTCATCAATCTGCCCGTAAAGCTCTCTCAGTCCCACAAACTCCATTCCCCCGGGCACCGGGGCTGCTTCCGGATAACTCGCAGTGTAGCAGGAATGGCCATCCATACTGCCGATATACAGCTTGTCCGCATCAAGCCCCGGAAGTGCCAAGTCGTCAGAGTCAGGCACCATACATCCCTTCTCCAGCTTTTTTACCAGCAGGTTTCTCTGTCGGAACAAAAATAAAAATGATGCTTTGTCTTCCTCTTCGGGAGGAACAATTCCAAGAATAAAATCCACAATCAACACCTTAACTTTCTGTATGATTACATCACTCAGTATATGAGGTTAGGTGCCAATCTGTCAACTGAGAATAAGAGAAGACTTGTACCTTCACTGAAAAACATGGCCGCATCTTTCATACATTGCGTTAAATATTTGCTGTATTTGTTGTTTATCTGATGCATTATCTTCTGCAGCTTTATATCTGCTGTTTGAATCAGCGGGTGGTAATGGTTGTCCATACTTTACCACACACTGTTGCTTAATAAAAGAAAAACCCGAGATTGCCTCGGGGTTTACCAGACATATATATTAGATAAGTTGACAGTTGACAGACTGGCACTTCAACTTGACTGGCACCTCAACTTCCAATATGGCGATAAACAAATGTAGTTTTCGGCAAGATTAAGCTTAATGTTTCCAAGTTGAGATGGATTATATACAATTTCCTGTTGTCCAAGCATAATTCTATAGGTATCAATTATATTCTTTTTATTTTCCAATTCTGCTTCAAAGGGAGTATTCTTTTGTACGAAAATATATCTATTAATGTAGTAACATC
>JAKJBU010000121.1 GCA_022706825.1 Bacillota bacterium | reverse complement strand
TGTATGATGGGAAGGGGTGTTTTGCCTCTTCCTTTATTTTTGCCAATTATTTTGCCAATGAAAATTATACTCTAAGGGGAAATGTTACCTGCCTGAATAAAAAAGCCTTTACGGTTAAACCGCAAAGGCTTTTAAGCTGTCAGTTAAATTTTAATTTCATCAAGTATCATTGGCCCCAGCTTGAAGACATCACCTGCACCCATTGTAAATATCAGGTCGCCGGGTTTTGCCTCATGGGCTATAAGATTGGCTATGAATCGGAAATCATTTCTATAAACAGCATTTGCACTGCACTTGTTTATACTGTCCACCAACTCAGAGGGATTAACCAGTCCCGTATCCTTTTCTCTTGCCGCATAAATATCTGTTATTATCACATTGTCTGCGTCATAGAAGGCTTCAGAAAACTCCTTGAACAGTGTCCTGGTCCTGGTATAGGTATGAGGTTGGAATACACACCATATCTTCTGATGGGGGAATTGCTTTGCAGCCCGCAATGTGGCTTTGATTTCAGTAGGATGGTGCGCATAATCATCAACTATTGTTATATTATTTCGGACGCCCTTTATGTCAAAGCGCCTGTAAGTACCTTTAAACTCTTTAAGGCTTTTCTTTACAATATTCATGGATACGCCCGCATTATAGGCTGCTGCTATAGCTGCAAGGGCATTCAGCACATTATGCTCCCCCGGAATATTAAGGGAGAAGGCGCCAAGCTTTTTATCCCTATGCATTACTTCGAAAGAAGGGTGTCCCAGTTTGTCATATTTTATTTTTCTGGCATAAAAATCAGCTTTGTTCTTTATGCCATAGGTCAGTACCTTACACTCAACATCTTTAGAGACATTCAGTGTATTTTCGTTATCGCTGCAAACAACAAGGGCTCCATCCGCCGGTACCAGCTTTGCAAACTTCCTGAAAGCAGATATGATATGCTCCAAATCCTTATAATAGTCCAAGTGATCCCTTTCTATGTTTAATATGACAGCCACAAAGGGATAGAATTTCAGGAAGCTTTCACAGTATTCACATGCTTCTGTTATGAAGTATTCACTCTTGCCTACCCTGACGTTTCCATCAATTGCTTCAATTTCACCGCCAATAAGTGCTGTAGGATCCAAACCTGCGTTCTTAATAATAATTGAAATCATTGAAGTGGTTGTTGTTTTTCCATGGCAGCCCGCAACTGCTATACCGTAATTGTAGTTTTTCATTATCATGCCAAGGAATGTAGCCCTATCAATAACAGGAATTCCAAGTTCCTTTGCCCTGATTATTTCACAATTGTCCTGCTTAACTGCTGCAGTATAAACCACAAGTTCCGCAGTTTCAACATTTTTCGGATTATGGGGTATAGTAACCTCGGCACCGTTTTTCCGGAGCTTGTTTATTAAATTGCTGTCGTTTATATCGGAGCCGGTTACTTTATAGCCTGATTCCAGCAATATCTGAGCCAGGCCGCTCATACTGATACCGCCAATACCCACAAAATGAACATTCTTTACATTATTAAGGGAAAACATAGGATACACTCCTTAAAAAGATTAGGTTTATATAATTAATATATTATTTGACGTATTGATTTTACATTCTTATGCCCATGCTGTCAACTTTTGTTTTGGTATTATCAAGATTCTGAAACATCATTAATATCCATATTATTATTATAGCCAATTTTTTGTTACTAGTACATTGTAACATCTAATTTTTGAGAAACGCCCCCATGTCTCACTAAAAATTGAAAAATTTATGATAGATTTAAAAAAGTAAAACTACAAACAATACTATAAACAATTTATTCAGTGCAAAACATTTACCGCAATTGATATTTCATGAAAGATACTTAAAGATAAAAGCAGGATAAACATACCGTTTCCTGTATTATTTGCAAAAATGTTTGTTAGAAAAAGAAGGAAATCACTAATATATGACGAATTATTATTGAAATGACAAAACGAACGACGGGAAGGTGGTGAACTAGAATGGAAATAACAGACGTAAGAATCAGAAAGGTTAATGCAGAGGGGAAGATGAAGGCAGTAGTCTCAGTAACCTTTGATAATGAATTTGTTGTTCATGACATAAAGGTTATAGAAGGCCAGGAAGGATTGTTCATAGCTATGCCGAGCAGAAAGACTCCCGACGGAGAATTTAAGGATATAGCTCATCCGATAAATTCTTCAACAAGAGAAAGACTGCAAACCTCAATATTGGAGGAATATGGAAAAGTAAAGAACGAGTAAATGGACTATAGATATCCACCTAGAGCATAGGTGGATGTTTTCTTTATATCGGTCTTTTTTGATTCCCTTCAATATATATATTAATAAAGCTTAATATTAAAATTCGAAGGGGGTAAAAGAATGACCGACAAGAAAAAACAATATCCCAAGGCTGAGAAGCCGGAGATGGATATGCATGATATGGAGATTCCGGAGATGGAAATGCCGATGCATGGCTGTCCGATGATATGCCCGATGATGTGCCCCATGATGCACCATGGAGAATGGCAGGGGATGGAGGATATGAGGATGCCTGACTGGTATGAAGAAGATGACAGTGATTACAGCAGTGATGAGTCTGATGAATACCCTGTCTATTGGAAGCATAAGAAAAAACATAAATACAGTCCATATCCCCTTTACTGGCCGCCCTTCTATCCTGTAAAGCCTTACAAAAAAAAGCATAAGAGGTGGTAATCCGTTTAAAAGATAGAATGATATTCATTCTATCTCAGTTTGCAGACAAACACGGTTTCAGCCAGAAACGGAAACCGTGTTTTTTCATGAAATGGAATACTTTTTGAAGTAA
>JAKJBU010000120.1 GCA_022706825.1 Bacillota bacterium | reverse complement strand
TATTAATCAGTGTGACAGTTCCAAGGACTGACTGTTATAGGTTATCTCACAAATGTTGTCACACAGTCTGACGTTTCTCCTGTCTTACTCTTTTATCTAAAGCCTTTTATCAATATACTTTCCAAAATGGATTCCCATGGATTTTCTCATATTATCCATAAAATAATCGGTATTCTTGTTATCAGCTTTTGTAATTGTAGTGGTCTTACCCCCTGAAGTATACACCCTTCCGCATTCCGGACACACATCAGTAAATACCCGGACAGACTGGGACACTACCTCCCGTCCTTCTGCCCGCGCCTTTGCACCTTCTCTGGAAACATGCTCCTGCTCGTGGGAAGCTACCGCTGCCATTGAGTTTTCAGGAGACACATGGGCAGGAGTCTTAAAGGATACTCCGGCATCATTAGATCCGTCGACATACTTGCGGTTCCTGCAGGTTTGGCATTCTACTGCGCCAATCTTCTTCATCAGCTTGTCATTTCGGATACTGTCTATTGTCTGCCCCTGCTCAACGGATTTCTTGCCGTCAGGAGGCATAGCAGCTTGTCCGGATGCTCCCGAAGCATATCCGCTGTTTTGCGGTATTAAATTGTTGTCAAAACCAACCCGAAGAGACATAAATATCTCCCCTTTTCCAATTGTTTAGATTATAAATATTTTACCATATTTTTGCCTTTTATTCCATATAGAAATCCGGCTCCCTGTTAAAGAAGAATACTCCAACTCCTCCTATTCCCAAATGGCTGGCCAGGGCAGCTCCGATTTCGTTTATTATAAAGTTCTTAACTTCCAGTCTCTGTTTTATCATGTCTCTCATTTCGTACGCAATATCCTGATCCCATGCATAGCTTATGCCTATTGTCTGGTCAGGAAAATCCTTAATCCTCTCTTCCATGATATTTACAATGGAATCCAGTGCCTTTTTCCTGCCCCTGACCTTTTCCAGGATTTCTGCCGCTCCGTCTTTTACATGCAGAATCGGCTTTACATTGAGTATACTGCCAATTATCCCTTCGGTCCTGCTTATTCTTCCGCCTCTGATAAGCCAGCTGAGATCCTGTACCATGAAAATATGTTCCACATGATCAGCCAGCTCACATATTTGTCTCACAATCATATCGAATCCCAACCCTGCTCTTGCAAGCTTTGCTGCCTGAAGTGCAATCAGGCCGATTGCCGTTGAGCCGCTCTTGGAATCAATGACATCCATCCTTACTTTGTCATACTGTCCCTGAAGCTCTTGCATCAAAGACACAGCCAACTGATAAGTCCCCGAGAACTTTGAGGAAAGAGCAATATATATGAAGTCATTCCCTTCCTGGCAGCACTGTTTGAAATGGCCGTATATCTCCATAGGCCTCGGCAGGGAGGTTTGCGGAATAATACCCTTTTTCATGGCCTCATAGACCTCTTTTGCATTTATTGTGACCTTGTCCAGATACTCCCTGTTATTAATATAAACTCTTTGGGATACTGACTTTATTTCATATTCCTCCAGCAGTTCATCCGGCAGGTCACAGGAACTGTCTACAATAACTCTTACCATCTACGAACCCTCCAATTAGAATAATGCTTGTCAACTTATCCTAATTCAATATATGTACATGGTATCTGGTGTGACTCACTTTGTCCTGCTGCTTGGTGAATACCCGGAACTTGTATCCGGAGTATTTGACAAGGAACTACCACATTTTATAAAAACTTTGATATTCACATTTGATGAGTTATGGTATACTACATTATAAGGTTATAATTATGAGATAATAATCATCAGAATATTCTCTTACTTATTCGTTTGATATGGGAGGTTTTTATGAGCTTAAATTCACTTAAAGAATTGAACATAGGCAATCTAACTGCAAGACTGCCTATTATCCAGGGAGGCATGGGAGTAGGAATATCACTGTCCGGCCTTGCATCGGCAGTGGCAAATGAGGGCGGTGTAGGCGTCATCGCTGCTGCAGGTATAGGAATGCTGGACTATGATTTTTCAACAAAATTTATTGAAGCCAATATTGCGAGATTGAGAAGCGAAATCAGAAAAGCTCGCGAAAAATCAAAAGGCATCATCGGGATTAATATAATGGTTGCTTTGTCCAACTATGCCGAATTTGTAAAAGCCTCCATTGAAGAAGGAATAGATATCATTTTTTCCGGCGCCGGCCTTCCTTTGAACCTTCCTCAGTATCTGGAAGAGAAATATGAAACCAAGCTGGTTCCGATTGTATCTTCGGCACGAGCCGCAGGTATTATCTGCAAAAAATGGCTGGACAAATACAACTATCTTCCCGATGCAATAGTAGTGGAAGGGCCTAAGGCCGGAGGCCACTTGGGGTTCAAGGAGGATCAGATATTTGATCCTGATTATTCCCTTGAAAAAATCCTGCCTGAAGTAGTGGATGAAGTAAAAGCCTTTGAAGATAAGTCGGGCAGAAGCATTCCTGTTATTGCCGCAGGCGGAATCTATTCGGGAGAGGATATTTATAATATCATGAAGCTTGGAGCTTCAGGAGTGCAAATGGCAACTCGCTTTGTAACAACAGAAGAATGTGATGCCTCTATGGATTTCAAAAAAGCCTACATCAATTCAAAGAAAGAAGACGTTTCAATTATTAAAAGCCCTGTGGGAATGCCGGGACGGGCAATAAGAAATTCCTTTACCGAGGATATTTTGAAAGGCGCCAATAAGCCGTACAAGTGTCCATACCATTGCATAGTCACTTGCGATTACAAGAACAGTCCCTATTGCATTGCTCTTGCGCTGACAAACGCACAAAAAGGCAAGCTTGAGAATGGCTTTGCCTTTGCGGGTGTAAATGCGTACAGGGCAGACAAGGTCATA
>JAKJBU010000011.1:27587-34319 GCA_022706825.1 Bacillota bacterium | reverse complement strand
ACCCCTTTCGGCAATTTTCCCCTTCTCCAGAACGATTATTTCATCACAGTCCCGTATAGTGCTCAGGCGATGGGCGACGATTACACAGGTACATCCCCGGCATCGGATGCTTTCATCCACTCTTTTTTCTGTTAAGGGATCCAAGGCACTGGTAGCTTCATCCAATATCATAATAGAGGGGTTTTGCACCAATGCCCTGGCAATCTCCAGCCGCTGTCTTTGTCCGCCGCTGAAATTTTTTCCGCCCTCTTCCACCAGTTGTTCATAGCCGCCTGCCCGAGCTGTTATATCTTCATGAATGCAGGCGTCTTTGGCTGCCCGGATCAATTGGAATTCCGAAATTGTTTCGTCCCACAAAGTGATATTGTCCCTCACACTGCCCTCAAACATCCAAATTTCCTGATCTACCATAGCCAGGGAATTGGTGATTACAGTTTTCGGTAAATCTGTCCAGAGATAACCGTCCAATAGAATCTTTCCGGACCAAGGCTTATAAATTCCGGCCAGAATTTTGGCCACTGTGGATTTACCGCTGCCGGAGCCGCCCACCAGTGCCACCCGAGACCCGGGCCTTAGTTTCAGATTAAAATTCTCAATAAGCGAAGGCTCCAGCAAGTTATAACCGAAGGTAATCCCCTCCAGTTCCACAAAACCTGCTAATTTGTGCCCTTTAGCAAAACTAATCCCGGCTTGTGCTTCTGTCTTTTCTTCATCCCAGTTTTCAGGCTGCGCAGGGTATTGCAAAACATCGTCCAATCGGTTCATTTCCCCTTCCACTTCCTGCATCTGGGCCCCTAAACCCACAATTTCAGTTACAGGAGTCATGAAGCTGGTCATTAGGCTTTGGAAAGCAACCAGCATTCCAATGGTCATTTGGCCTTCCATAATAAAATGCGCCCCTAAAACCAGGACGAGAGTGTTATTTATTCCGGTCAATAAGTAAGGAAGTGCAGCCAGGTATTGAGAGGAAACACCCAACTCCTGTTCTGAATTCAAAGCTTTGGCCTGATAACCCGCCCACCTGGCAAAAAAGTCAGATTCCGAGCCGGTGGCTTTAATGGTTTCAATAATCTGCAAACCTGTCATCCCTATAGCAGTTGTCATGCCCCGGTCTTTTAAAAGCCTGCTGTTCTGGTCTTTTCTTTTGGTTGCAACAATTTTTAAATAAGTAATATTGACCAGGGCAAATGCCAATCCAAACAAAGCCAAAACAACATTATAGTAAAGCATTAAAATAAAATAGAATACAATCATAATCAGATTTAAGACTGCAGTGGCCAGTTTTCCCGAGAGCAATTCGGCGACATTGTCATTGCTCAACATCCGGGAAGCAATGTCCCCGGCTGATCGCTGGGCAAAAAATTCAGCCGGCAGCTTTAAAATATGCCACAAGAATCGGCAGGAAGATGTCAAAGCAATTTTAGTTTTCAATTTTAACAGATAATATTGCTGCAGCCAGGTAAGAATTCCACGAATTGCCCCAGTTAATCCCATCCCCATAAATAAGGGAACAATCCATGAATCTTTACCGGCAAGCAGAATATCGTCAACAAAAATCCTGGCGAATACAGGAATGACCAGACCCGGAATGACCATGGCCAGCCCTGCGAGAACCACATAAAGCAAAGCTGTTTTGGATCCCTGCAGCCTTTTTAGGAGAGAGGACATCAATCCTGGCTTTTTGCCGTCTTTCCGGAAATCGGGCGTAGGCTTGAAGGTAAGAGTGATTCCGGTAAAAGACTGGTTAAATTCTTCCTCAGTCACAGTCCGTCTGCCGGATGCAGGATCATTCAAATAAACTTTGCCTTTGCGGAAGCCCTCTAAGACCATAAAATGGCTGAAGTTCCAATGAATAATAACCGGAAGGGGCATTTTTTTCAGGCTGTCCGGTTCCTTGCGAAACCCTTTGCCCTCCAGTCCATATTGCCTGGCTGCCTTCAGGATATTGCTGGCCTTACTGCCATCGCGGGACACTCCGCAGGCAATTCTGACCTGGTCCAAAGGAACATATTTCCCAAAATATCTTAAAATCATAGTCAGAGATGCCGCTCCGCATTCAACAGCCTCCATCTGGAGGACAGTTGGTACCCTGGCTATGGCAGGAGTCTTTTCTCTGTTATTTCTTCCCTCATCATTTCTGTCCATTTGTTATTCCCCCATTTTATTTCTGCCCATCCACACCGGACTGTGCCCCGAAAAAGGGAATCACCTTGGCAATCGGTTTTTCTCTGGCAATAACTACAGCACCTTGAACCAGAGTCCCACCCGCAATCGAAAGCGGAGGCCCGGCAGATGAAGACCACTTATATCCGCTTACCGTACTATTGTCGAATACCAGGTCGGCCTGCACCTCTAATGGGGCGCCTTGCCCTGCCAATAGCGAGACCAGATTTTCGTTGCCCAGTGTTTGCATCATGCTTTCAACTGTCGCCGGGTATTCCGCAACAGAAATGACTCTGCCCAACATATAACCGGATTCTTCTTTATTGACTATTGTGGGAAAAATCTGGACTTCCATTCCAATCCGAATTTTCCCCGCAAGCTCGGCGGGAACATAGAGCACTGCTTCAAGTCGTGCCGTGGCGCCATATTGTTCCAAGGTCGCCAAGGTTTGCCCCGGCTGAATAATACTTCCCGGATGTATATTCATCTCTAAAATCCGTCCCTCAATCGGTGATATGATTTGTGAACGATAATCCAATTCGTTCCGCAGCCGCCCCACCTTGCCTGCTATGTCCTGATACGTGCGGGAATCAGTTTGACCATCATTCTCCATTTCCCGGAGAGTATCAAGCAAGTTATTTATTTCTTCCACCAATTCCGACTGTTCAATTCTAGCGATAACATCTCCTTTTTTTACCTTGTTTCCGGCCTTTAAGCTGACATCAATGACTCGCCCGGAAATATCGTGGGTCAAGGAAAAAACACCTGCGTTATTTAAGAGTATCCCCTGCCCTGATATTTTCGTGGGGATGCTGCCTACGAAACTCCAGATAATCACCCCGGTTAAAAGGAGGCCCAAGGCTATCAAGGCCAGCCAACCCCTGGGGGAAGTCACTTTGATCAGTTGATCCAGTTGTTCCGGCGAAGAAAGCCGTTTTAGGGATGCCTCCCGGAATATTTTTTTCTCCATGCCCAGCACCTCTTTATTATTCTAAGGAGACAAATATGCCGTCCTGTAATTTCTTAAGCACTACCAAATCGCCCAGGTCATCTCCTGTTGCATCAAATTCATGAACTCCGCAGACACCAGGCCATCTGCCCAAATCTCTTAATCCCTTAGCTACTGAAGCTCGATCCCCTGTGCCGTTTTTTTCCATTGCGGCCGCTAACATCATAACCGCATCATAGCCCAAAGCCGCGTAGGTAGTAGGCTCTAAATTATACTCTTGCCGGAAGGATTCAATGAAATTCTTTGTTTCCGGACTATCACTATTCCGGTCAAAGGCGGCACCGACAATAGTTCCTTCCGCGGTCTCTCCCCCAATGCTGAGCAATTCTAAAGAGTCCAGAGCATTACCGCCGGCAAAAGGCCCGGTGATACCTGCCTGCCCGGCATCACGAATAAATATGGCTGCCCCAGGCATTGCTGTCGCAATAAAAATACCGTCATAACCAAAAGCCTTCCACCTGTTGTGCAAACGTTTAAGTTCTTCTACATTTGAGTAACTGTTGAAACGGTCGACGACCATGATTCCATTCTGTTTAGCCTGATCTTCAAATAAATTAGCCAAACCTATCCCGTAGACATCATCAGAATAATAAACCACCATTCGTCTAAAGCCCTGCCTGCCCAGGTATTCCGCCAGCTCCCCGGCAATTTTGTCATCCCCGGGAATGTTACGAAAGATATTCCTGAAACCGTTTTGGGTAAGCTCAGGGTTGGTAGAAGCAGGGGATAGCATAGTAAGTCCAGCCCGCTCATAAACGGCGGAGGCTGGAATAGAAACATAAGAATTTCGGTGTCCGATTACCGCCTTAACGGACTTATTTTCAGCCAAAGACTCGGCGATAGAAATCCCTTTGACTACCTCAGAATCATCTTGTTCTTTAAGCAGCTTAAGCTCTTTGCCATTAATCCCGCCGTCGGCGTTAATAGTTTTGACCGCCAGATCAATACCTTCATTAAAAAGATTATTATTCGTGCTAAAGGGCCAAACCACTCCTATAACAATCTC
The DNA here is from genome assembly GCA_022706825.1 of Bacillota bacterium. Classification (GTDB taxonomy): domain Bacteria; phylum Bacillota; class Clostridia; order Lutisporales; family Lutisporaceae; genus BRH-c25. The sequence continues at coordinate 30,141 of JAKJBU010000011.1, read as the reverse complement.
CTGAGATTCTTCCGCCCGGGTGCATCCTACGGACAAAAATATAAAAACCAAACACAGAAAAAAGATTTGAAAAAACCGGCATAATTTATCGAACATAGACCCTCCTGCTTCTTGCTGATTATTCAAATATTGTAATTTTCTATAGTTACTAAGTTATAAAGTTAATACGTCCAATGAAAGAAAGTATTACAGTTTTATTGAGCTATTTTTTAAAAATCTGTTCATTAAAAAACGGCTGATTTGTAATAGACTCTCTTCCGGAACGTATTAACTATATAAATATCCATATAAATCAGACTGTTTATCTGAAGACGCAAAGGGAGGAATAATCAATTATGTCTTATCATGTATTTCAATATGGCGGTGTGAACTGTGTGCTTGATATTGAAAAAATGCAGGCAAAAGCTGTTGATGACTTAACCGCAGAAGCATTAAAAAAGATACCATCCATGCAGGAAAGACCGCTGCCCTCCGGCCCGGTAGAGAACTCTGAAAAAAAGAAGCAAGAACTTCCTATTAACAGCATGGCTCTTTTTGTCACTCAGGCCTGCAACCTGCGGTGTGTTTACTGCTATGAAGAAAAAAACAGCGGCTGCATGGAAGAAAGAACCGCTCTCCGGGCAGTGGACTGGTTGCTTGAACATTCGGGAAACATCAAAAAAATCTATATATCTTTTTTTGGCGGCGAACCGTTTCTGAACTTTCCGCTGATTAAAAACGTTGCAGCCTATGCCCGGGAAAAAGCCGGCGCTTTAGGCAAGTCCGCAGCATTCACCACCACGACCAATGCAACCCTGCTGGATGAGGAAATGATTCTCTTTATCCGGGAGTATGATGTCAATGTTTTGGTCAGTATGGACGGGCCCAGAGAAATTCATGATCAACAGCGGCCTTTTGTCGATGGCCGGGGTTCTTATGACGTCGTCCTGCCCCGCGTAAAGAAACTGCTGGAGGTAAAGCCGGAGACCCGCGTTCATGCCGTACTCGTCGATGACAGCAAAACGGAACTGATAAATAACTCACTAAAAGATATTGGTTTCGCAGAAGTAACACTTTTACCGGCATCCGCCTCTGAGTTTCATGGGGGGTCGGAGGAAGGATCCGGAAAAACCGAGCAGACCAGAAATCTGGATGGTCTCCTCCTGAAAATAGAGCGGGAAGCAGAACTATGGCTGAACCTTGTTAAAAACAAGGACAGTAAGTCCTTAAGAGATTTACGAACTAAGGCCCAACTATCTCTGCCCCTTATAGCGCTTCTGCACAATAAAAAGAAACGTTATGCCTGCGGAGCCGGTATAAAATATATCGCTGTTTCTGATACGGGAGATATTTATATGTGCCATCGCTTCGTCGGTCAGGATGAATACAAATTAGGGAATGTCTTTAACAATGACATTGATCGGGAAGTTTACCTAGAATCTCCGCTTACCCGTGTGCCGGCTTGTGCTTCTTGTTTTGCCCGCTATTATTGTGCCGGATGGTGCAAACATGATAATTCCACCTCCTGTGGTTCCATCTGGACTCCCTCCGAAGAGATTTGTCAGTTAAAGCAGCGTGAGCTGGAGCTTGCTGCTGCCTTGATCTGTCAATTCGATGAACAAGACTGCACCTTCCTCAGGGAATATGAAATATTCCCCCCAAAACCGTGTCCCCTCGACTTTTAGGCCCTTGCGGCTTTTCGCCTTCCATAGAAAAAAGCACCCTGCTCTGCTTTAAAACAGAGCAAGGTGCTTTCATAAATCCTTTCAGTTAATTACCAAAGACTAATACTTGAATCTCCAATCCCTTCAAGACACAGATCGGCACCGCCGCAGCCGCCGGCTACTCCATCCAATTCTTCATCTGTGAGCCCTTGTTCCTCTTTCACTTTGGCAAGATCGGCAGCAGTAAAATTGAAACCTGCCTTTTTAGCAAAGTCCAGCCGTGCCTGGCCGTCTTTAAGACCTCCCAGATTCTTTTTAAAGTCTTCATCTGATTTTACTTTTTCGATAAAAGCTTTTGCTGATTCAATACTCATTTTTTCAACCTCCATTTTTATTTTAGTACACTTTCTGTGCACTTGTAATACATTTCTAATGGTTAATACGTTTATCACCGGAATATATTACATAACAAAAAAATATTTTTTATCCCTGAGTTTTTAATCTTAATGACCACAAAAGGGGCATCTTCCCTGGCTAATGGTCAGTCTTGCACCGCAATGGCGACAGATATTCTCTACTGCTTGTCCCGGCAGCCCTGCTGCCGCATATTTTAATTCCTCTTCTGTAAGTTCATTTTCCCCTTTCAAGGCATCGATCGAAACAGCATAATCTGCCGGAGAAATCAGAATCAAAAGCTGTTTTCGCAAAGCCTCCCTGATTTTGATATCTACACTTAAATCAACAGCAATCATGCTTTGAGCCAAACGTAAGAGTTTAGCTATTTCGCCATCCTCAACCGGTCCGATATCCTTTTCTCCTGCCAGAATCCGGTCCAGATAGGCAAGGTACAGCTCTGCCTTCGCTTTTTCAGTCATCAATGTTTATCCCCCAGCTTTCCAAAATTTGACGCA
>JAKJBU010000011.1:0-27488 GCA_022706825.1 Bacillota bacterium | reverse complement strand
ACCGCCCCATGGCACGAAACAAGATAACACCCGTATTGCTTTCACTAATCCCTATTAATTTAGCGATATCCCTGTTGGTACAACCACTCCAAAATTTCAGAGCAATGATTTCCTGCTCTCTCTCGCTCAAAGAAGCTAAAGCCTTGTACAAATGCTGCCGCAATTCCCTTGACATGACAGCATCATCAATATTGAATCTTAAATCTGAAAGCTCCGCCGTTTCTTCCAGAAACACATAAGTTTTTCGATTCCGGCTGCGGTAATAGTCCGTTACGCTATTGCGGGCAATGCTGAAAATCCAGACAGAAAGCGGTGCCTTTTCCGGCATGTAATATCTTAATTTAGTAAAAAGCTTGGAAAAAATCTGACTGGTTAAATCGTCGGCCTCATGGAAATCATTCACCCGATAATGTACATAATTATAAATCCGAGAAAAATAGGTGTTGTATAACTCGACAAAATCACGGCCATCATCGACCGATAAAGTTAGTGGATTTTCTACATTTTTCGTCTGAGTAAACATTCCCTTTTCAGTCCTCCTTGGCTCCAATAATCTCCATATTCAGCCGTTATTGTTTATATTTGGTATATAGAGGGGAAATTAGTAATAAATTGTCTGTATTTCAATTTTACTGTAATATATTTTTATTTACAATGTACGAAAGTACAGTCTTGTATAAAATTAATCAGTGCCAGGTAACATAATAAAAAAACAGCAGACTCAGTCTGCTGCTGTTTTCAGAGGTGATTAGCGCAAATCTTTGACACTCATTACCAAAACAATTGAATGCTTTGTTATTTCATTATTTTACAAATGTTATTCGTGAACTCTACCGGATCACCTATGGGCAAGCCTTCTATCAGAAGGGCCTGATTATATAAAAGATTGGTGTACAGGTTCAGCTTCTCTTTATCCTTTTCATAGGCTTCCTTAAGGGATTTGAAGACCTCATGATCAGTATTTATTTCCAGGACCTTATCAGCTTTGATATCCGGACTGTTAGGCATTGAATTAAGCACTTTCTCCATTTCAATAGAAAGCTCTCCTTCATTGGACAGGCATACAGGATGGTTTTTCAGCCTTACTGAGGCTCTGACATCCTTGACCTTTCCCGACAAAATGCTTTTCATGTGCTCAAAAAGTTCCTTATTGTCCTTCTCCTCAGAATCGGATAAGTTTTTCTTCTCTTCGACTTCTATACCCAAATCACTGCCTGATACCGACCTGAACTCTTTGTCCTTGTATGCCATCATCATTTTTATTGAAAACTCGTCGACATCATCGGTAAAATACAGTATCTCATAACCTTTTTCAGATACCAGTTCTGCCTGGGGCAGCTTTTCAATCCTTTCATTGGATTCGCCGGTGGCATAATATATGTACTTTTGTTCTTGGGGCATTCTGGAAACGTATTCATCCAGGGTTACCATCTTCTTCTCTTTTGAGGAATAAAACATCAACAGATCCTGAAGAGTTTCCTTGTTGCTTCCGAACTCGCTGTATATTCCGTATTTCAGCTGCCTTCCGAAGGCTTTGTAGAATTCCTCGTACTTATCCCTCCCGGTTTTCAACAGGTTCTCCAGTTCGCTCTTAATTTTGTTTTTTATGTTCTTGGCAATAAGCTTCAGCTGCCTGTCATGCTGGAGAATTTCCCTGGAAATGTTGAGGGACAGGTCTTCCGAGTCCACAAGGCCTTTAACAAAGCTGAAATAATCCGGAAGCAGGTCAGGGCACTTGTTCATTATCATAACACCCTTTGAGTAAAGCTCCAGGCCTTTTTCATATTCCTTCGTATAGAAATCAAAGGGCATCTTTTCCGGAATGAAAAGTATTGCATTATAGCTCACAGCACCGTCAACGCTTATATGAATATGCTTTATGGGTTTGTCAAAGCCATAGTGCTTTTCTAAATAGAAGTTATCATAATCTTCCTTGGTCAGTTCGTTCTTGTTCCGTTTCCATATGGGCACCATACTGTTTATAATCTGCTCTTCCTTATAGCCCTCGTATTCCTTATCACTGCCTTCCTTGAGATGTTTGCTGACCATATCCATTTTTATCGGATACCTGATAAAGTCGGAATATTTCTTTATAATAGCCTTAAGCCTGTACTCTTCAAGATACTCGTCATATTTCTCATCTTCGGTATTCTCTTTTATCTTTAGTATGATATCCGTACCGACAGTATCTTTCTCACAAAGTTCAATCGTATAACCGTCTGCCCCGCTGGATTGCCACTTGTACGCATCATCACTTCCATAGGCCCTGCTTATAACCGTAACAGTGTCAGATACCATAAATGCCGAATAGAATCCCACTCCGAACTGGCCTATTATGTCATGCCCGTCCATTAATTCGATTTCCTTCTTAAATGAAAGAGAACCGCTTTTTGCTATTACTCCAAGATTATCGTCCAGTTCTTCTTTTGTCATCCCGATTCCTGTATCCGAAATCCTGAGGGTTCTGTTTCCCTTGTCGGGTACAACCTTTATATAATAATTATCTTTATCAAAGCTTATGGATTCATCCGTTAATGCTTTATAATAAATCTTGTCAATTGCATCACTTGCATTGGAAATCAATTCTCTGAGAAAAATCTCCCTGTGAGTGTAAATTGAATTGATCATGAGATCCAATAGCTTCTTGGACTCTGTTTTGAATTGCTTCTTTGCCATAAAAATTCTCCTCCCAAAGAAAATGTCTTATGTATTGTTAGCACTCTGCTCATTTGAGTGCTAACCCTCTATCCATTATTTATCACAATTCAATTTCTATGTCAAGGCTTATTATGTAAAAGAAGAAGAATACGACGGGGGACACGGGGACGGGGAGGACACGGGGACGTTTCTCTTGTCCCGCTTTCAGCGGGACAAGAGAAACGTCCCCGTGTCCTCCCCGTCCCTTTGCGTCGCATTCTTCTAATTGAATTTGTATATCCTGCGCAAGAGCCTGTACAATTGAATTGTAATCTTTCTTCCAACCTTGCCGTAAGGATTGGATATCGTTCCCAGAAAGCGGTATCTCAGCCTGTAATAGAGCATTTCATTGCTCTTTTTAAGATATGACCACAATTCCGCTTTCTTCTGCAAATCCTCTTTTGTGGCGGAGATCTGAAGAAACACCGATGAAATTGTCATCATCATGGAAAGATAACTTCTCATATAATTTGCAAGCCGTCTGCTGGGCAGGTAATCATAGGAATTATAGGCATCTATCATAAGCTTGTTTACTCGAATTTGCTGATCAATTCGCTTTATCATGTTTTTTTCATTTACCGATTGATCTTCTCTCCCGATAAAATAGCGATACAGATCAATATTCATATAATAAATGGTTCTTACATAAGGAAGCGGGTTGTATACGAATAGGTTGTCCACATAAAAAGTATGCTTGGGCAGTACCAGGCCGCATAGCCGAAGAAGCTCGGTACGATAAATAACCGAATGCATGAGAAGGTATTGAGTCGGTTTGAAGTTACCTATCTCATCCCAGCCAAAAACACGGTTCTGGGGCAATACATACTTGTAATTGACAACATGACTGCTATTGTCTGATGAATGCTCATAAACATAATTACATACCATCATGTCGAGAGCAGTACCTTTTTCATGCAGCTCCTTAAGCTTGGACAGCACTTTCAGCATACCGTCGGTATCCAGCCAATCATCCGAATCCACAACCTTGTAGTACAAACCGGCGGCATTTCTCAAACCGGTATTGACACCCTCGCCATGTCCTCCGTTTTCCTGATGTATCGCTTTGACAATGCCGGGATACCGGGAAGCATAATCATCCGCAATTTCACCTGTTCCATCCGTTGAACCGTCATTTACAATGATTATTTCAACATCTTCTCCTCCGGGAAGCAAAGATTCTATGCAATTCTTCATATATGCCTCGGAATTATAGCAAGGAACTGTAAAAGTTATTATCTTCATATCCCACTCTCTTTCCCGCATTATATGATGCTGTCGGCCAGCGACAATGCCCGCTCTGCTATAACATCCATGTTGTAGTATTTGTATTCCGCCAGCCTTCCGAGCAGGTAAAAATCATCAATAGCCTCAGTAATCTGTTTATACTTTTCATATAATGCTTCATTTTTCGGATTTATTATAGCATAGTACGGTATTTCATTTCCAGCACCAGTATATTCCCTGGGATATTCTTTCATGATAGTGGTTTTATCCGGTATTATCTGGCCTGTCAGATGCTTGAACTCCGTTATGCGGGTATAAGGCCGGTCAACTGTATAATTTACAGTTCCCTTAGACTGATACCAGGTCTTTTCATGAGTTTCAAACAAAAAATCCAGAGTTCTGTATGGCAGCCGGCCGAAGCGGCAATCAAAAAGCTCGTCTAAAGCACCGGTGTATACTACTCTGCCATAAAACGGACTGCCGCAAAAATATATCCTGTTTTCAACCAGCTTAAGCACGGAAGCTGAATCAGTGTTAAGCTGCAGGCTTATGTTCGGATGATCAATCAGCTTTTCAAAAAGGGAAGTGTAGCCGTTTAATGGAATGCCCTGATACTTATCCTGGAAATACCGGTTGTCATAGGAAATAAGAATGGGAACCCTCGCCGTCACTGAAGGATCTATGTTTTCCGGGGCAATACCCCATTGTTTTTGTGTGTAATACATGAAAACATTTTTGTATATAAAGTCTGCAAGTTCAAGCAGTTCGCTGTCGGTCTGCCCTCTCAGTTCGGATATTGTTACCCGCTTTTCCGTTCCATAAACCGAAATGAGCTTTTGCTCAAGCCTTTCAGCTTTGCTTTGTTCAAAAACCAGATAAAGAGAATTGAGATTGAAGGGAACCGGAACCAGTTTTCCGTGAATATCGGCCAGAACCTCGTGAGAGTAATCCCTCCACTCTGTGAAACGGGAAAGGTATTCAAATACACGGCTGCTTTGAGTATGGAAAATATGAGGGCCGTAATTATGAATGAGTATTCCGTCATCGTTGTATGAATCATAAGCGTTGCCGCCAATATGGCTGCGCTTATCAATAATCAAAACCTTTTTGCCTCCCCTTTCTGCGTGTTCCCTGGCTATCACCGCTCCTGCGAAGCCGCAGCCTATGACAAGGCAATCAAATTCATTTTTCATTTGCCGGAATTACCTCCATTTATTTATATACTTCTATCAATGACTCATGTAAACACACATATTTTCATCAGTATCCTTTATCAATGTCCACTATATTAAGAAGCGCTTCCCCATGTATATACCTTCTGAGATTTTCATAAACTATATTATATCTTCTTTCGGTTCTCATTTCGGATATCCAGGAATTATGGGGTGTAATAATAACATTGTTCATCTCCCATAAAGGGCTTTCCTCAGATAAAGGCTCCTTCTCAAACACATCCAGTGCCGCTCCGTGAATATTTCCCTTCCGAAGTGCATCTATAAGCGCAGACTCTTTTATAATGCTTCCTCTTGCAATGTTTACCAGGCAGGCACCCTTTTTAATAAAACTGATGCTTTCCTCATTAATTAAATGGTGGGTTTCCTTTGTATAGGGGATGGAAAGCACCACTACATCAGCTTGTGGCAGAATGTTAAGCAGCTCCTTCATGGGATGGCAGCTGTTGAAATACTCTACCCTTCTGCCGGTGGAATTTATTCCTGTTATATTTACATCAAAACCCTGAAGCCTTTTTGCCGCCTCAATAGCAATGCTGCCTGTGCCTATAAAACAGACAGTCTTATCGTAAAGCTCCAACAATGATGAATCTGTTTGCCACTTCTTTTCTCTCTGCTTATCGTAAAATCCCTTGCTGTTTTTCAACAATTCAAGAATTTTCATAACGATCCATTCACCCATCGGGATTGAAAAACCTGATTTGTTATTTGAAACGATTATACCTTGCTCTCTGACCTTTTGCCTGGGCAGCTGGTCTATTCCGACGCTGAAAAGCTGAATCCACTTAAGCTGCTTAAGCTTTGATATATCCAACCTTTTAAAAGGATCATAGCAGACCAGCGATTCCACATCAGAAATCTCATCCCTATAGGACACCTCATCTTCACTGATATAAACAACCTCATATCCAAGATCTGAAAATGACTTCATTTTTTCATCACTGAATCTCTTTGTAAATAAAACCTTCATACTTCACCTCATCCGATAAGCTCATTTATAGTTTTGCCTTCTTTTATTTCCGGAAGCTTGATTCTATTATCCACTGCCTTCTTGATTTTCATTGGCAGGCTCTGATCTCCGAATACAATAGCGCCAATTATTATACCTTCCTTTATCAAAAGCTTTATGTATCTTCCGCTTTCAAAATCAGTTTCTGCAATCGATAAAGAATCTTCGGAAAACACATCTCCGATTGAAAACATTGTTATCCCCTTTATCTTAAGGCTTGTAAAGGGATGAATCTCCGAATACTCTAATTTCCCTCCCGCTGCATTTGTTCCGGCAATTTTACCCTGTTCAACCGCTATAGGCCATATGCCATAGCATTTGCCGTTATATTCAGCTACATCACCTGCCGCATATATTCCTTCAATATTTGTTTCCATATATTTATCAACTGCTACAGACCTGCCCATATTTATCCCTGAGTCTTTCAAAGGTTGTGTATTTGCATTGACTCCCACAGACAATATGACAAAATCGGATTTGACTACTGTTCCGCTGTCAAGCCTGACATACTCCGCCCTGTTTTCTCCCCCGATTTCCTGCACCTGTGCGTTCATATACAGATTAATACCTTTATTAGATATTGCCTTGTATAATAGTTTTGCTCCTTCCTCATCAATCTGCTTTGGAAGCAGCCTGCCTGAATTATGTATAACATTGACATCACAGCCAAGCTGCCTTATTGCCCAAGCCATTTCAAGCCCCAAAAGCCCTCCCCCTATTATTGTGCATATTTTTCCGCCGCAGGACAAGCTTCTTATCTTATCAGCATCAGCCACAGTACGCACAGGAAAACAGTTTTCCAGTTTTGCTCCCGGAATAGGAGGAATATTGCCGCTGCTCCCTAGTGCAATAACCAGCGAATCAAAATCATAATTCCCCTTATCTGTTATTATGGTTTTATGTGCAGCATCAATTCCTGTAATCCTGGTGTCCTTTTTAAGGTTTATCCTGTTCTTTTCATACCAGCTGTCATCATAAGGGAATATTTCTTTGTATGAAGCAGTACCGGATATATAGTCGGGAAGTCTGGTTCTTACATATGTATTTGTATTCAAAGCCTCCAGTATAACAATACTGCAGTCCGGATCCTGTTCCCTTGCTGACTTTGCAGCATTCAATCCTGCAATTCCGCCGCCGGCGATTACTATCCTTCTATCCATATTAAAACTCCTTTCATTAATACCATAATTGACCATTATTCATATTTATCTTATCTTAATATATTTCCATTTTCCCGTTTTAAACCTGAAATAAACAAACATCCATCTGACAAGCTGATCTACCAATACGCCTATCCACGCCCCCATCAGGCCGTAGCCCATTACACTGACAAATATATACGCTAACACAACTCTTACCATCAATACACCAACAGAAGTGGATACCAGAGGCCAGAAGGTATCCCCAGCACCCCTGAGGGCCCCTGCCAATATGAATTGAGATGACTGGAAGGGCTGAACCAGTGCAATTATCTTCAATGCAACGGAAGAATTCTTGATAATCATCGGATCATTGGAATATAACCCTACAAGCTGCGGTCCGAAAAAGAAAAATATTATAGCCATAAATGTAGAAATAATTGACCCCATCTTTCGGGTTTTTCTGGCGTATTCTTCCGCCATATCAGGTTTCCCTGCACCCAGGGATATCCCTACCAAAGATGACGCTGCTATTCCAAAGGCCTGTCCCGGTTGAAAGGAAAGTCCCAATATACTCAGAGCAATCTGATGGGCTGCATAAATAACGGTCCCCAATTCAGCAACTATCCTGACAAAAAGAAGTACACCTGTCCTTAAGACCAATTGCTCAAAGGATGCCGGCATACCTATTTTGAATAAATTATATAAAATTCTCCTGTTTAGATTAAAGGGCTTCTTGATGCTGAATCTTACAACGCTCTTACCTTTTAAGACATATCCGAATATAAATACACTTGCAACCGCATTTGATAATGCTGTAGAGATGCCTGCTCCCGTAATCCCAAGTCTTGGAAATCCCAGCAAGCCGTATATTAATATTGCATTGCCTATAACATTTAAGAAATTGCATCTCAAGTTTATTATCATCGGCACTCTTGTTTCGCCTATTCCCCTCAGTGCCGCTGATATGGACATATTAAGAGACTGAAATACATATCCGACCATTATTATCCTGAAATAGATTCTCCCCACTTGCAGGGTATCTGCCTGGGCACCCATCAATTTCATAATGGAATCTGTAAAGACAAACCCCAATATAGACAGAGGTATTGCCAGCATCAGCATGCTTAGAAGCATTACATGCTTAAGGGTTATTTCTATCTTCTCATTCTGATTGGCGCCGAAATACCTGGCAATCATTGCTGTCCCGCCGATATTCAGAGCCTGAACTAAAGATATACCTATAAACAGCGGTTGATTTGTCATGCCAACAGCAGCTACGGAAGCAGCTGCCAAAGCATTATCACTGATTCTTCCCAGCATCATCATGTCTACCATTCCGAATAATGACCCCAAAAGAAGCTCTGCCAGTACCGGCCATGCAATCCTCATAACTTCGGCATCGGCCTTGCCCTTTATGTTCAAGAAGTTTTTCCGTTCTCTTTTGTCATTCTCTGCTTCGTTCATTTTAATGATTCCTTTTTAAATATCAATATTAATACTATTATATCATAAATCCGCAAGGATTTATGATAGCCCATGTATCAAGATAAAAGCAGCCGGAACAATCCCCACTGCTTTCCGCAATCATCAGTTGCAGTCGTTATATGCTTTATAAAACAGTTTTACATATTCATCCTTGCTTATCTTCCTTGGATTACTGTCATTAGAGCCATTCTTTTCGGACATTTCCGCCAACAGCTCGAAATCATCGGTATTGACATTTAAAGACCTTATTCCCGGCAGCCCTATTTCCTTTGACAGCTTTCTTATATGCTCGATACCTTTCACTGCCGCCGTGTAATCATCTTTTTCTTCTATACCCATTGCCCTTGCTACCCTGGCATATTTATGCCCTGCGGCAGGCAGGTTATATTCCATCACATATGGAAGCAATATGGCATTGCACATTCCATGGGGCGCATCATACATGCTTCCCAGTGCTTCTGCCATGCAGTGTACTGAAGCTACATCGGCATGACTGAAAGATAAGCCTGCCAGCAGGCTTCCAATCATCATTTTGTCTCTTGCGGCTATATTTCTCCCGTTCTTAACCGCTTCTTCAATATTGCCTGCTATGTATTCAACTGCATACAAGCCTGCTGCTTCTGCAATAGGTTCGGTACAATTTGCCGTGTAACCTTCTATAGCATGAGTTAAGGCATCTATACCCGTTGCAGCTGTTATCAGCGGCGGTACGCTTAATGTCAGCTCAGGATCTATTATGGCTGTTTTGGCTGCTATTGCCGTACTTTTTATTGTAAATTTGAATTTTTCCTTAGTATCCGTAATAACTGAAGAAAAGGTTACCTCACTTCCCGTACCGGCTGTGGTAGGTATAGTTATCAAAGGCAAACAGTCATCTTTTATTCTACCCTTACCCTGATAATCCCTAACCTTTCCTCCTTGTCTTGCTAAAACTGCCGTTGCTTTAGCCGCATCTATAGGGCTTCCGCCGCCGAAAGCCAACAGCGTATCAACTGATTCAGCCCTGGCTTTTTCAGCACATGCTTCTACATTATAATCCTTTGGATTAGCTTCGATTTCATCGTAAACTATAAAATCTATATCTTCAGCTTCGATTATCTCTGCAGCCTTTTTTATCATTCCCGCATTAACAAGGCCTTTATCGGTTATTATCATTACTTTTTTTGCTTTCAATAATCTCAATTCTTCTCCCAATACTTTCAGCATACCTGCCCCATACCTTATCTTAGTCGGCAATACATATTCAAACGGATTTATCATATTTATTCCCTCCTTAATTCATTAAATTACAGCAATAGTACTCATATCATAATATTTATATAGTAAACTAGTCCTCCTGCTTATTTGTATACTCAATCAGCTAATGCAGTCACAATTTCTTTAAAGCTATCTATTGCGCTTTCCAGGTTTTCAACAATTTCCGCTGCCAGTACATCCGGATCGGGAAGATTATCCAAGTCAGCAAGGGACTTATCCTTTACCCAAAATATATCGAGACTTGTCTTATCCCTTGTCAGTATTTCTTCAACAGTATATCTTCTGAACCGGCCATCCGGATTCTCCTCTGAATAGGTTTCATTCCGTTCATGACGATTTTCAGGATGATAGCAATTGATAAAATCCTGCAAATCGTCTCTGGTCATAGGATTTTTCTTTAAGGTAAAATGAATATTTGTACGAAAATCGTAAATCCATACTTCTTTTGTTTGTGTCTCGGGACTGGCAGGACGCTTGTCAAAGAATATTACATTTGCTTTGACCCCCGGCTTATAAAATATTCCTGTAGGCAAACGAAGGATGGTATGCAAGTCAGTTGTATGCAGTAGCTTTTTGCGGACTGTTTCTCCTGCTCCACCCTCAAACAGCACATTGTCCGGAACAACAACGGCTGCTTTCCCCGTGGACTTGAGCAGGGTATTGATGTGCTGTACAAAATTCAATTGCTTATTAGAGCCTGTTGCCCAGAAATCCTGACGATTATATACCAGGTCCTCTTTTTCCTGTTCTCCTTCCTCATTAGTAAATGTCATTGATGATTTTTTGCCAAAGGGGGGATTAGTAAGAACATAATCGTATCTCTCGCCGGGATCGGACAACAATGCATCATTCCTGTTAACCGGTACTGTGCTGTATATATCACCGATATTATGCAGAAACAGATTCATCAAACATAGGCGGTAAGTATTCCTTACTATTTCCCACCCTCTGAAAGTACCGTTTTTCAAAAATTCCTTCTGTTCTCTGTCAAGAGGATAGGATTTGGAAATGTAATTATGTGCGGCCAGGAAAAAGCCGCCTGTTCCGCAGGCAGGATCAACTATGGTTTTCATCGGTTCGGGACGCAGACATTCCACCATAGCCTGAATGAGGGCCCGGGGGGTAAAATACTGCCCTGCGCCGCTCTTTGTATCCTCAGCATTCTTTTCCAGCAAGCCTTCATAGATATCACCTTTTACATCGATAGACATAGAAACCCAGTTCTCACCATCTATCATTCTGACAATTCGTGCGAGCTTTGCCGCCTCGCTAATCTTATTTTGTGCTCCGATAAAAATCTCACCCAGTATACCTGTTTTCTCAGCCAGCTTCTCAAGGGTCTTCTTATACTGCTGTTCAAGTTCGACACCGGAAAGGCTGTTCATATCCGTCCAGGTATAACCCTCCGGAATACCAAGGTTGCGGTTATACGGAGGTTTGGAATACTCATCTGCCATTTTGAGAAAAATCATATAGGTAAGCTGCTCCAAATAGTCGCCGTATGAAACTCCATCGTCATAAAGCACACCGCACATTGACCAGACCTTTGAAATTATTGTTGAAGTATTGTTTTCAGCCATTTATTGTCTCCTCCTGTGTCACAAGTTTCCCTTCAAAAGCTTTTTTTAAAATGCTTTGCCGTAGGCTTTCGGCCTTTAGCAAAGCCTCGTCAACGATTTGCTCTATTCTTTCACAGATTGAAAGGCGAGATTCAATTTCTGTTATAATTTCAACTTGCCGTTCAATGCAAGGCAATGGAATTTCTAAATCTCTACATATTTCAAGAGTTAGATTAAACTGACCTGCTGTTGCTTTTGCTTTGCGTTTCATTTTTTCTATAGTTTTTGAGAACATCAAAAAATAAGCCAAGTACTTATAATTCAATGTTTCCAGACATCTAAATCGAACAATAGCTTGATTAATATTCCATTCAGGATATGTATTAGGCACAATAGATACTTTTCCCATTGGAGGACCTACAATATTCATCAACACATCATTAGGAATTGTTATGGACCGCCCCAAAAAGCCCTTATGCGTTTCCGCAGAAATAAATGTTGGATCAATCGAAAAGTCAAGCTGTCCGGTAAATGTTAAGTTATACACTTTAATGAAAGGTATTTCTCTTTTATAATCAATCATTTCATTTTTCTTCGGAGTGGTTCCCTTGGTAATAAAATTACAGCATTCTTTAAGCATACACTTTTTTTCATTTTCCAATGAATAGGCATCCTTCAACACCGCCTGTCGATAAACCTTAAGCTGCTCCTTGATTTTTTGCAGCGCCCCAACACCCTTATCCAATTCGGAAAAGAGTTCTTCGATTTTAGCAACTATGCGTTCTTGTTCGGGGATTGGGGGTGCAATCAATTCGTAATTTGAAAAATTTTTCATACGTACATAACGTATTGTTGAACCAAATTGCTTGTTCGCATTAATATGTCTCCATTTAAATAATAGGTGATAATATAAATATCTGGGATTAACTCTAATATTATAAAGAACGTATGTGCGTTGATATGCGTCAAATTTGCCATCATAATAAAATACTAATCCAATGTCACCATTCCCAGGGATTATTATTGATGGTTCATCAAACACATAAGTGTTCGAATAAGAGTATTCTGAAGCACATGTGTAAAATCTATACCTTCCATTTACTACTGCATGATTAGCATCATGTTTTCCCGTTTTGATGCTGCATACATCTAATAGGTTCATTCTTCTCCATTTACTTTGCATGAATACCTTTCTCCTTACGCCACCAACGCTTCATTTATTTCTTTCAATACATCCAGATATTCGCTTCCAAATAGTTGATAAAACCTGCCTAAGCCGCCTTTGTTACCAAAGGGGGACAACTCCAAATCATTCGGTTCGATGGACAATGAGGCTGCTATATGATCCTTTATCATGCGAAGCCAGTTCATCTGCTCCTCGGTAAAGTGGATATGCCCTGCATTTTTTGCCAGTGTCCAGCGCATAAAGTTGTAATTCACCGTATCCGCATAGGGCATCAGTTCATTCACATATCCCATTTCAAACCGTATGAGAGACACTATGTCTGTCAGCATCCGCGCGGAACCTCTGCCTTTAACCCCCTCAGGTTTTTTAATATAGTAGCTTTCCCAAAGCCGTTCTGATGTCAATCTGTAGGGTGATGCCATAAGCTTTTCATGGAGTTCCTTGATCATATCCAGGGTCAAGGTACGATTCTTATAGCTTTGATTATATATAATACGTAAAGCGACAATCTCATCTTTGTTTTCTTCAATAAACTTTCGGAATGTCACGATTGTCTGATCTGCCTTTTCAGTTTGCTGCTCTCCCCATCCGGCAAAAGTCACAGTATCCAGATTGACATTGTCAATGACTTGATCGTGATTTTTGCGTATATTTTCAAGGTAATTACGTATCTCAGGTGAGTAAAAGGGTATAGCTGCCGTGCTGATCAATTTCCCCTGTACTATTTTGATGTGTTCTGACGTAATTGCTTCTTCAACAGGGATATCGAATTGTTCCCGTACCTTCTGCTCAATAATGTCGCTGTCAAAAGCCTCCAATAGAGATTGCACAACGTTGCTGACAGATACACCCCCTGAAAGCTCAACGAATTTATCCCTCTCCTTAGGAGTCATTTCACTGTTTAGGCGAGCCAAACGATTAGCTAAAGAGGTAATTATATCTTCATCCTGACTGCCCATGGCAACATTCATCATAAGATCGCGCATGGGTACAGTGGGCTTTCGCTCCAATGGACGAGAATCCGTTTTTAGAGACTTGGTTACCCCTACTGCATCAATAATGACATAATGAGTTTTGTTTGCAGCTGCAGAAGGTGATACCTTCTGCAAATCATCCTTGGAAAGAGTGCGTGTTCCGCGGCCCTTCATTTGTTCAAAGTAATTCTTACTTCGCACATCACGCATAAAAATCAGGCATTCAACAGGCTTGATATCCGTACCTGTAGCAATCATATCAACAGTAACTGCGATACGGGGGTAATAGTCATTCCGAAAAGCTGAAAGCAAGGATTTCGGGTTTTCCTGTGCTTGATAAGTAATTTTCTTGCAGAATTCATTGCCCTCACCAAATTCCTCACGGACAATCTGTATTATATCATCTGCATGACTGTCAGTTTTTGCAAAAATAAGTGTCTTGGGAATTTCTTTACGTCCGGGAAATATCTCAGTCAACATCCTTTCTTTCACTGACCGAATAATCGTACGGATCTGACTTGGGTTCACCACATCGCGATCAAGCTGTGTGCCCTTGTATTCCAAGTCTTCGTCAAGCTGTTCCCAACGCTTTTTGCGCGTCAGACGATCACGTTTTTCAATTGTTTGTTTTAATATCAGTGACCCTTTTTTTGTGATATCAGTTTCTACTGTATATATATCTCCACCAACATTTACATTGTCTATGACAGCCTGCTCATGAGTATACTCACTTACTACGTTTTCATTGAAAAATGCAAAAGTTCGCTTGTCCGGAGTAGCAGTAAGGCCGATTAGAAAAGCATCAAAATAGTCCAGCACCTGCTGCCATATATTATATATGGAGCGATGACATTCATCAATAATGATAAAGTCAAAGAATTCAATGGGATATTTTGCATTATACACTGTTTCTTTTGGTTTACCGAAAATCTGAACCTCGTTTAATGATGTTTCCTCCAGGCTTTCATCCAGCTCTTCACCCCTTAGAATTGAATACATACGCTGAATAGTACTTATACATACATGTGAATCCTGGGGTATATAAGAAGAATTAAGGCGGCGTACATTATAAAGTTCCGGAAATAAGCGTACATCATCATTGGGTTTATATTTACGGAACTCTTCTTCTGCCTGTTCACCCAAGTTCTTAGTATCGACAAGAAAAAGAATTCTCTTGTTCCTGGCAAAACGCAGCAATCGGTATGCAGAAGTAATGGCTGTGAAAGTTTTACCTGCTCCTGTTGCCATCTGAATAAGAGCACGAGGCTTATTCTCAGAAAAAGACTTCTCAAGATTGATGATAGCCCGGGTTTGGCAATCACGAAATCCTGTATTGTCGAAGCTTGGAAGCCTCTTTAAATTATTGCGCAGCGTATCCGTCTCTTTCAGCCATTTTGCTATGGTTTCAGGCCTATGAAAAGAAAATACCCGTCGGGAGCGAGCTTTCTCATCTGCATAATCTGTAAAACGTGTAATTATATCCGTAGCCTCATAAGCAAATCGGATGTGTTGGGTATTATTTGCCCATTTGAATATACTTGATGCATAACGGGCAGACTGTTCTTCTGCTGCGAGCAGATTTTCACCCTTTTCACTTGCTTTCGCCTCAACTACTCCTACAGGAATCTGTCCTACAAAAAGCGCATAGTCAACCGGACCTGTACTTGTCGGGTACTCTCGAACTGCAACACCCAAAGATGCAAGTGGATTGAACTGCCTCATATCTTGAAGCACCCACCCTGATTGCTCAAGTCTCTTATCAATTATTTCTCTTGCTTTTGCTTCAGGTGTCATCCTGAGTCCCCCCCCTTACATCATATCAGAGCTATTTACTGATTGTAAGTTATATCATCCACACCGGTACATACCAATTTTTACTGTCTATGGGCAGCAGATCATTTGCCATACAAGCCACCGCACCGGTGCCTATCTCCAGCTTCATATTTGACAGTTCCCCGAACCTTTCCGGTTCTGTCAGGGGATTAAGCAGTCTGAAATGCTTTATCGATTCAACTCCCGGAGAAGCTGACTTTTTTGACTCTATAGGATATAATGTACCATTTTGCAGTATTAGCAGGTCTATTTCTTTTTGATCCTTATCTCGATAATAATATACCGGCGGCTCTTTCCCTGCATTTAACCAGCTTTTATAAATTTCGGAAAATACATAGCTTTCAAAGAACGCCCCTGACATTGCTCCACGTTCCAATGTCTCGGCATTACCCCATTTAAGAAGATAGGCACAAAGTCCGGTATCAAGGAAATGCATGAGCGGTGATTTTATAACCCTCTTAAGAATATTGTTATGGTACGGTTGTACTAAAGCTATGATATTTGACGACACAAGAACAGACAACCATTTTTTAGCCGTTGGCGGACTGATTCCGGCATCTTTTGCAATCTCTTCATAAACAATAGGTTTTGCGGTTCTTGCAGCAACAACAGTCATAAAATTGAAAAAGGACATTTCATCAGCTACCTGGGTCAAATCCTTGATATCCCTCTGTAGATAGGTATTTACATAAGACTTATAGTAAGTCTCCAAGTCGATATCATTGGCATACAAAGCCGGCATACTGCCTTTGAATATTCTCATATATACATCATTAAGCCCCATTTTCGGTACAATACCTATACGGCACATCAACCTCTCTCTAACAGGCAAAAAAGGTTCTGATGGTGTACCGTTTATCTCACTGTTTGACAACCCAAGCAAACGGATGATACCAACTCTTCCTGCAAGCGACTCACTCACATTTTTCATCGTATGAAACATCTGCGAGCCTGTCAACCAGAATTCTCCCTTTCGTTTAGACTTATCAACACTAATTTTAATATAGGGAAGGAGCTCCGGTGCATATTGTATTTCATCAATAATGATTGGCGGCAGGTAACGCTGCATAAACAAAGCCGGATCGCTCTTGGCAAGAAGTCTTGCATCCGGATCATCCAAAGTCACATAATTCCGCCCCTTTTCAGCAATCTGCTGCAGCAGGGTAGTCTTGCCAACCTGTCTTGGCCCTGTGACAAAAAGTACAGGAAACATATCCGATATTCTTAATGCAATATGTTCCACGGCTCTCTTAATATACATACTTAACATCCCCAACTTATGTCTAATCTAAATTCTAATTTTATTATAGCCAAAAATTACATTCTGTCAAGAGGTATTTGAAACTTCTTATTGGATTCTTGCCAGTATATAACAAAAAACACTGCATTATGTGCAGTGCTGTTGTTTCTAATAGTGCTATCATAAGCAGAAAGAACCGTCCCTTTTGCTTTGCTTTTGAAAGAACCGTCCCTTTTGCTTTGCTTTTATTCCTTTCCGTTCCAGCAGTACGTACAGACCTTATCCTTGCAAATTCCGATTGCTTCAATCATATCGCGGATGTTCTGGTACTTCAGCGAAGAAAAGTTGAGCCTCCTGCAGATTAGATCCACCATATTATGATACTTATCGGTTGCCTGATTGCAATACTCCTCCAGAGAATCCGGTTCCTTGCCTTCAAGTTCTTTGATAGCCTGTCTTGCCGCCAGGTCCATTTCAGACCGGGAGGCCGAAAAGTTCAGGTACTTGCATCCGAAAACAATAGGCGGGCAAGCCGACCGAATATGGACCTCCTTGGCGCTGCATTTGTACAGCAGGTCTACCGTTTCTCTCAGCTGTGTGCCCCGGACAATTGAATCATCACAGAAAAGCAATCGTTTGTCAGCCACAATTTCAGGAATGGGCATAAGCTTCATTCTTGCAACAAGGTTTCTTATATCCTGATCCTGGGGCATAAAGCTCCTTGACCAGGTTGGGGTATACTTTATAAAAGGCCTTCCGTAGGGTACCTTGGATTGGTTTGAGTAGCCAATGGCATGTCCGAGGCCCGAATCTGGTATTCCGGCAACTATATCAATTTCCAAATCCTCATTTTTAGCCATTGCCGCACCGTTTCTGTATCGCATGACCTCAACATTCATTCCCTCATATGTTGAAGAAGGATAACCATAATAAACCCAAAGAAAAGCACATATTTTCATTTTATCTCCGGGAGGTGAAACCTGTTCAACCCCCTCCGGTGTCAGAAAAACTATTTCTCCCGGGCCGAGTTCATAATCAGACTTATATCCCAGATTTGCAAAGGTGCAGGATTCAGAAGAAATACAATAGGCGCCCTCTTTGCTGCCGACCATTAAAGGAGTTCGGCCAAGCCTGTCCCTGGAGGCATAAATCCCTTTAGGCGTTAAAAGCAAAACAGAACAGGAGCCCTGAATCAATTCCTGTGCCCTTAATAAGCCCTCTTTAAAGGAATCTTCATGATCAATGATTACAGACACAAGCTCAGTAGGACTTATTACCCCTTTATTCGTTTCCAGAAAATGAATATTTCGGTTTGAGAATGCTTTTTCCGCAATTTCATCCAAATTGTTGATTCTTCCTACAGTACTTATGGCATACTGTCCCAGATGCGATCTCACTGTCAAAGGCTGGGGGTCGGTATCGCTTATGCAGCCTATACCCATATTGCCGCTTTTTTTTGACAGTTCAGCCTCAAATTTTGCTCTAAACTGCGTACTTTCTATATTGTGAATCGATCTGTTGAAACAGCTTCCGCCCCATATTGCCATTCCTCCCCTGCAGGTTCCCAAATGTGAATGGTAATCGGTGCCGAAATACACATCCATCACGCAATCTTCTCTTGAAACAACACCAAATAATCCGCCCATTGCAGCTGCACTCCCTTTAACATATTTTACCGCATATACTGTTAGATTTGTCGGAAAAGACCGGTATATACATTAATATAGTTGCATTTTTATTATAATTTTGCAAGAATATTTTATTTCCAAAAAATAAACAGCACCCCATTCGTCTATAGAATAAGGTGCTGTATATGTAAGTTGTTCCTTTCAGCGTTCTTCCCTGAAATATGGAATCCCGCATGCCTTCGGCCCTGCCTTTTCCCTTGACTTCCGCATGGATACCACTACAAGCACGGTAATTGTCACCATGTACGGCAGCATGTCTATGAAATACTGGGATACATCGATACCCAGGTTTTGTATTCTGAAACCGATGATATCCAATCCGCCGAACAGATAAGCCCCAAAGAGCGCCTTATAAGGATTCCATGCTGCAAATATGACCAATGCAACGGCGATCCAGCCTCTGCCTGCTGTAACGCCCTCCTGCAGGGCGGGTACATAAACAAGTGAAAGGTAAGCTCCTCCCAAGCCGCAGAGCGCTCCGCCCAATAAAGTATGCAGGTACTTGTACAAGGTTACATTTATTCCTGCAGCATCTGCTGCTCCCGGGTTCTCACCCACAGCCCTCAGGTTCATCCCGGTACTGGTCTTATACAGGTACAGCCCCAGCAGTATAGATGCCGCATAGCCAAGGTATACAAAGGCATCCTGCCTGAAGAGCACAGGCCCTATAAAAGGAATATCGCCAAGCAGCGGGATGGTGTAAGGCCTGAAAAACAATCTCAAGCTTTCAGGAGCTATCTGACCTATCAGATCCTGACCCACAAAATCCGCAAAGCCTGTGCCGAATATCGTAAGTGTCAAGCCGGATACAACCTGATTTGCCCTCAGGGTGATTGTCAGGAAAGCGAATATCAACGCGCCGCCCGCTCCCGCAATCATTGCTGCCAATAAAGCCAAGGTCGTGCTTTCGGTGTTTAGGCCGACCATGAAGCCGATAACGGCACCCATAAGCATCATGCCTTCAACTCCAAGGTTCAGATTTCCCGAACGCTCTGTTATGATTTCTCCCAGCGTAGCAAATAAAAGGGGTGTACCTGCGACAATGGCCGCATGGAGAAAGGATATAACAGCTTCCATAATCAATCAGCCCCCTTTTCCGCAATAGCCGAATGCTTTTTTACAATTACGAACTTATAACGTACAAAGAACTCACTGCCCAATACAAAGAATAAAATTATTCCCTGAAGTATTTCTGCCGCTGCCTGGGGTATGCCGAAAACAGTCTGTATATATGAGCCCCCCTCCAGAAGAGCAGCAAAAAGAATGGATACTATCAATATAAGCGGTGCACTTAAAGCTGCCAGCCAAGCGGTTATTATTGCGGTATAACCTACACCTCCGGTTATTTCAACTGACAATGTGTAGTTAACAGCCGAAGCCTGGATCATACCGACAAGGCCGCAGAGGCCGCCGCTCAGCATTATGGCTATCAATATCGTCTTCTTGATATTAATGCCTGCATAACGTGCCGTATTAATGCTCTCACCGATTACGGCAATTTCATAACCCTTTTTTGTATGGTTTATGAATATATAGACAACGACCACCAGTATAAGCGCAATCACCCAGCCCACATGTACCCCCAGCAGCTTGGGAAGAACCGCGTTTTGGGGAAAATTGGCTATTTTGGGGAATCCCAGGGACTTTGGATCCCTCCAGGGCCCGTACTGTAAGAACATGACCCATTTAAGCGCGATATAGTTCATCATTAAAGTAACTATTGTTTCATTAGTCCCCCACTGCGCTTTAAAAAATGCGGGTATAAGCGCCCACAGCCCTCCTGCCAGCATTCCTGCAAGTATCATTACCGTAAGCATCAGAGGCATTGGCATATCATTCATGTATAATGCAAAATAACTGGCTGCGAAAGAACCTATTGCTATCTGCCCTTCCCCGCCTATATTCCAGAACTGCATTTTAAAAGCTATCGCAATTCCAAGGGAGGTAATTACCAGAGGTATCGCTTTTACTATTGTTTCTTTTATCCTGTAAGCTGTACCGAATGCGCCCTGAATCATTTTTATATAAACATCGGCGGGATTAAGGCTCAGCAGCAGTATAAAAAGTGAAGAGGCCACGAGAGCCAGGATAATAGCGCCTATTCTGATGGAAGCAGCTTTCATCCTGCCGGGCTCGCTTTTCTTAATGGCTCGTATAGTTATTGGCATTATCATGCTCGCTCTTTTCCCCCTCTTTCATCAGATTTACCGTCCCTGTCATCATCAGGCCGATTTGTTCTTTTGTCGTATATCTTGCATCAACTATTCCGGTTATTTCACCGGCACATATGACCATGATCCTGTCGCAAAGCTCCAGTAAGACATCCAGGTCTTCCCCTATATACAGAATTGCGACACCCTTCCGCTTTTCCTCATTGAGAAGGTCATATATGGTATAGCAGGAGTTTACATCAAGCCCCCTTACAGGATATGCAGTTATCAGAACCTGCGGCCGGGAGTCCAGCTCTCTTCCCAATAATACCTTTTGTATATTTCCTCCTGAGAGCATGCGCACCGGATGCTTGATTCCCGGAGTCTGAATACTGAGCCTTTCTATAATCTCCACGGACTTTTGTTCTGCCGGCTTTCTGTCTATGAAGATGCCCTTCTGTTTCTGATACAGCTTAAGCACGACATTATTTACGATATCCATTGAGGCAACCAGTCCCATTCCCAATCGGTCCTCGGGAATAAAGCTCAGGCTGACCCCCTTGGTTATTATCTCTGCAGGTGATTTGCCTACCAGGTTTTCTCCATTGAAAACAATCTCCCCCTGCTTCACGGGATGCAAGCCTGCAATAGCTTCACACAATTCCTTCTGCCCGCTGCCGGCAATTCCCGCAACACCCAGAATCTCACTGGAGTATATATCGAAGCTCATCCCTTTAAGCACTTTGATGCCTTCTGAATTTACAGCGCTTAAATTCCTTACTTCCATAGCCACATTGTTTTTCTCAGTTTCTATCCTCTTTATGGACAGGTCGGCAGGGCATCCCATCATCAGCTCGGTAAGGTGCTTGGGGTTGGTATCCGCCTTGTCAACCGTCATTACTGTTTCACCCTTGCGCAGGACAGTTATGCGGTCTGCTACCTCCATAACCTCGTTCAATTTGTGAGTTATAAAGATTACGGCGCAGCCTTCTTCCTTCATCTTCCTCATAATCTTGAAAAGCTTTTCTGTTTCCTGAGGTGTCAATACCGCCGTGGGTTCATCCAATATCAGTATCTCAGCACCTCTGTACAGCACCTTCAGTATTTCCAGGGTCTGCTTTTCACCCACCGACATGTTGTAAACCTTTTTGTCCGGGTCAATATCCAGGCCGAAGCGGGCCGACATATCCCTGATCTTGTCTGAAAGAGTCTTTTCGTTCATCAGAAAACTGTTCTTTCGCCCCAGGATTATGTTCTCTTTGGCAGTCATGACATCTATCAGCTTGAAATGCTGGTAGATCATTCCTATTCCTGCTTCTATCGCATCCTTTGGTGCTGCAAACTGCACCTCTTTCCCCTTAATAAAAATAGAACCGCTGTCGGGGGTATAAACCCCTGACAGCATGTTCATCAATGTGCTCTTACCTGAACCGTTCTCTCCCAACAGGGCATGTATCTCCCCCCTGCGGACGGCCAGGTTTATATTTCTGTTTGCAACTACCTTTCCGAAGGATTTATTTATATTCTTCATTGAAATATAGTTGTTTTCCATAATTATTTCCTATCCTGACTTATTTAATCTTGCCTTCTACACCCTGTACAAACCAGTCAACGCTCATTATTTCATCAAAAGTCATTGACTTGCCTTCCGGTACCCTGACAGCGCCAGTCTGATCCTTTATCGGGCCCTGGAATACATAGAATGAACCATCGATAATCTTTGCTTTCACCTTGTCAACAGCTTCCTGAGTGCCGGGTGCTACGTTGTCCGTAAGAGGTGCCAGGTCAACAAGTCCGTCTTTCATATTGCCGTAGTAGTTTTCCTGCTTCCATTTGCCGTCCAATATCCTCTGTACTTCTGCCGCATAGAACTTACCCCAGTTCCATACGGGAGCAGTCAGGTATGCTTTCGGTGCTGAATCCCTTGTATCCAGGTCATAGCCGATAGCCCAAACGCCTCTTTCTTCAGCTGCCTGCTGGGTTGCTGTTGTATCCTGATGCTGTGCAAGTACGTCGCAGCCTGCATCCAATAAAGCCTTTGCCGCTTCCTTTTCCTTTGCGGGGTCATACCAGGTATGTGTCCAGTTAACCTTTACCTTTACTTTTGGATTGACTGACTGTGCACCAAGAGTAAATGCATTGATGCCTCTTACAACCTCGGGAATTTCAAAGGCTGCTACATAACCAAGGGTATTGTTCTGTGTCCTGAGGCCCGCAACTATACCCGCAAGGTATCTTGCCTCTTCCATGGCACCGAAATAATTGCTGAAATTCGGGCCGCTCTTATAGCCGGAGCAGTGATAGAGTTTTATGTCCGGATGCGCCTGTGCGGCTTTTTCTGTATAGTCCATGTGTCCGAAAGAGTTGGTGAATATTACAGTACAACCCTGGTCAACCAAATCATTGATTACCTTTTCGCATTCGCTGGATTCCGGAACATCTTCCTTGTACATTGTAATAACCTTGTCTCCAAGCTGCTGTTCAAGGTAAAGCCTGCCTTCATCATGAGCCTGGGTATATCCGCCGTCTTTAGCGGAGCCTATGTAGACAAAACCTACCTTAAGGGGTTCAGCCTTTGGCTCTTCTGCCGGTGCAGGTGTCTCGGGCGCTGCCGGTGCGGGTTCGGCCTTCGGTGCGCAGCCTGTCAGCATTGCTGCAAACACCAGGACAAGCACTAAAAGAATACTAATGGTTCTTTTCATACTGATTTCTCCTCCCCAAATTTATTTTAGTGGTCTATGTAAAATCATGAAACTGGTGGAATCATAATTTTGCTTTTGTTAACCATGCTAATCAAAAATGATGACTCCTTCGTCCATGGACTTAATAATTACCAGGGATTCAATACGGACTCCTTTTTGCCGCAGTGTCTCCCTGCCTTTTTGGAAACCTTTTTCTATAACAATTCCGACGCCCGCAACCCTGGCACCAGCCTGAAGGACAATGTCCACCAAGCCTGAAGCAGCTTTGCCGTTAGCCAAAAAATCATCAATGATAAGAACATTGTCCTCCGGAGTGATGTATTTTTTGGAAACGCGGATGTTATAGTTCCTCTGCTTGGTAAAAGAGTATACTTCGCTTTGGTAAGTATCCGAATCAAGATTCAATGCTTCATACTTTTTTGCAAAAACCACAGGCACTTTAAAATACTGGGCAGCTATGCACGCAACAGCAATACCCGATGCCTCCACTGTCAATATCCTGCTTATCTTTTCATCGCTGAATCTTTCTTTGAATTCCCGTCCTATCTCGTTGAACAGATCTATATCCAGCTGATGGTTCAGAAAGCTGTCGACTTTAATAATGCTGTCGCCTATGACTTTTCCGTCCTTCAATATTCTATTCTTAAGCAGCTCCATTATTATCCCTTTCTATCACGACTGTTTCTCGATAATGTAATAGCATATAGCATGAATAGGTGCAAAATGCCAGTACATTACACATTGTATTTTACCGTAAATGCCTGTTTAATGCAATAAGCTATTGCTTAACAATCAGCATCCAAAGCCCTTTTCACTGCATTGAATATTTTGCTGTAACCCGTACAGCGGCATAAATGACCTGAAATCTCACGTTTTATCTCCTCATCGGAATATTTCCTTCCGCTTTCCGTAAGAGCAGTTGCCGTAAGCACAAGGCCGGGGGTGCAGAAGCCGCACTGCACGGCACCCTCGTCTACGAAAGCCTGCTGCACTTTTGACAATTCACCCTCCTTAGATACTCCTTCAATAGTAGTTATTTTCCTGCCGTCAGCCCATACTGCCAGGTAAATGCACGAATTCACCGGAAGCCCGTCAATCAGCACTGTACATGCCCCGCATTCGCCTACGGAGCAGCCCTGCTTGACTCCGGTAAGATGAAGCCTGTTTCTCAGCACCTCAAGCAGCGATTCTCTAATATCAACCTCAAGGGAATATGCCTTACCGTTAACCACCATACTTATCTTTTCATACTTATCCAATATCCACACCCCCGCCCCTAATCACAGCTTCTTTCAGTGCCCTGAATACCAATACCTCAATCAAATGCTCCCTGTAAGCCTTTGAAGCCCTCCATGAGTCCCTTGCTCTTGATGATTTTACCGCATATCTTCCGGTTTCCTTCATGGTTTCATCGGATATTTCCTTCCCAATGGCATAAGCTTCAGCTTCACTGCACCTTATCGGTACAGGGGCCGCAACTCCGAGAGCTATCCTTACATCAGAAAACTTACCCCCCTCAGCTTTGTATACAGCGGATACTCCCAGCATTGCTATATCCATTGCCTTTCTGCCGCTGTATTTTATATAGCAGCCGCTGGTCCGGCCATATCCTGCCTCGGGTATCAAAATGTCGGTAAGTATTTCAGCAGGAAGCAGATTCACTTTTCCCGGCCCTGCATAAAACTCGCTTACTGGTACTGTTCTTGACCCGCTGCGGCTTAAAAGCTTCAGTTCCGCATTATAGGCAAGCAGCGTAGCCGCACTGTCTGCCGACACAGCACCATTGCATATATTCCCCCCTATCGTAGCCATATTTCTTATCTGCGGGCCTCCTACCGATACTGCCGCTTCCGACAAAACCGGCAAATTCTCGTTTATTATGCTGCTCCTGGCTATTTTGGCAAAGGTCGCCATTGCCCCGATGGAAATGGTTCCGTTGTCAAGAATTCTTATTTCATCCATTCCGGGGATATTTCTCAGGCTTAGAAGCTCAGCTTCCTCAAGAGCACCGTTACGCATCTTGATCAGTACATCCGTCCCCCCTGCTATAATCTTCAGTTCAGGATTTCGGGAAAGCATTTCCAAAGCTGCCTCCAGAGTGCCGGGTTTTTCAATATTGACAATATCAAACATTCCTATCTCTCCTTTCTAAAGCAGCCCTGATTGTTTAAACTTTTCGAAAACCTTCTGGGGCGTCATAGGCAGCTTGTTGAATGCAATGCCTGTGGCATTCAGTACTGCATTTCTTACTGCAGGTGCGGGAGAAATCGTTGTATTCTCACCCAGGGATTTTTGCCCTACCGAGCCTTCGGGTTCGTGCAATTGGACAAATGCAGACCCGATATCCGGTGTATCCATTATTGTCTGGAGTTTGTAGTCCAGGAAATTGTTATTAAGAGGCCTGCCTGTTTCCGGGTCGAACAGCAGCTGCTCGGACAATGCAAATCCAAGGCTCATGCTGACACCTCCGTGGACCTGGCCTTCCGCAAGCATCGGGTTGACTATAACTCCCGAGTCATGCACATTATATATCTCGATTACCTCAATCCTTCCCGTCTCCATATCTGCTTCAACCTCGGCAAAAGTAACTCCGTATGCCATTGCATTGGTTCTCACATTGACAGAAGCATTTCCGCAAATAGGTTCTGCATTTAATCTGTCATAATAGGACCCCATGGCTATGTCTTCAAGTGTGCAGATTTCATTGCCAGACTTTCTTTCAACTATCCTTGCCGCCTTAATATCAAGCTCATCGATGCTTAATCCGGTTTTTCCCGATGCCATCTCCAGAACCTTGGATTTAACTTCCTCCGCCGCTTTTTTTACAGCCGCCCCCGATACAAAGGTTTGGCGTGAGGCGTAAGCCCCAAGGTCAAAGGGGCTGATATCCGTATCCTGCTGAGATACTATATGCACCATATCATAGGGCAAACCCAGTACTTCCGCCGCTATCTGGGACAAAACGGTATCGCTTCCCTGGCCTATCTCCGTTGCGCCTACCTGAAGCTGAACCGAGCCGTCCTGGTTCATGACAATCCTTGCTCCTGAGATTTCAAAACCATGGGGATAGGTTCCTGAGGCATAGCTGAAGCAAGCCATACCCAGCCCCCTTCTTTTTGTGCCCTTCTGTTCCTTGTATTTTTCCAGTTTTTCGTCCCATTTTATGAGCTGTTTTCCCTTTTCAATGCATTCGGGAAGTCCGAAGGTTCTCACAACGATTTCAGAATGAGGATCTGTCTTTCCGGCACTTATCAGGTTCCGCTTCCTGAATTCGATGGGATCCATTTTCATTTCCCGGGCTATATCTTCTATATGGCTCTCCAGAGCAAAGAATATCTGCGGACAGCCGTATCCTCTCATTGCTCCGGCTGCCGGAAGATTTGTATAAACTGTTTTCGGCTCATACTTCATTGAATTAAAGTCATAAAGGAGCCTGGACTTACCGCCTGCACTCATTGCAATAGTATGGCCGTGGGAAGCATAGGCCCCGTTGTTGCTTATGGGCCTCATATGGAGGCTTAACAGCTTCCCTTCTTTTGTCACTGCTGTCTTCATGTAGAATTTCATTGCATGGCGGGTTCTCGTATCAACAAAGCATTCCTCCCTCGTGAGTGCATAGCGTACAGGCCTTCCATTGACTGCAAGGGACATGGCGGCTGCAATAGGTTCTACTATAATATCCTGCTTGTTCCCAAAGCCTCCTCCTATGTATGGTTTGATAATTCTGACCTTTCCCCAGGGCATGCCAAGAGCTTGAGCGACAATCCTCCTGGCTATATGCGGAATCTGTGTTGAAGAAACAATGACTATCCTTCCGTCAGCATCCGCATAGGCATATGCGCTTTGAATCTCAAGATGGCAGTGCTGTACAATACTTGTTTCATAAACCCCTTCAAATATATGGTCAGCTTTTCCGAAATCCTCTTCAATATCTCCTATCTCTTCGCTTGCATCCCCCAAAATATTATCCGGCTTTTCCTCATGAATCACCGGTGCGCCGGGCAGCATTGCCTTCTCAGGGTCAAGTACAAAGGGAAGTACCTCATACTCCACCTCAATCAGCTTAAGAGCCTTTTCCGCTGTCAATGCATCGGAAGCTACAACAGCCGC
>JAKJBU010000119.1 GCA_022706825.1 Bacillota bacterium | reverse complement strand
CTGATTGTTGATGATGAATCTATCATAAGAAAAGGCCTCAAAAATATAATTGATTGGAAGAGCTTGGACTGCGAGGTATGCGGGGAAGCCGGCGACGGAATGGAAGGCATCAGGATGATAAGGGAGCTGCGTCCCCATATTCTCATAACTGATATTAATATGCCTGAAATAGACGGCCTCTCTATGATTAAAGAGACCAAGCAGCTGCTTCCCGGGAGCAAGATAATAATACTTACCGGCTACAGGGATTTTGAATACATACAGGAAGCTATAAGGCTGGGCGCCTTTGATTATTTGTTGAAGCCGTCAAAAATAGAGGATTTGACCGCCATAGTTCAAAAGGCGATAGCGGAGCTGCAGCGCAGTTGTAAGATGGAGGAAGAACTCAATAACCTGAAGAAGCATTTTAAGAGTAAAATACCGGTACTCAGGCAGAAGCTGCTGTACGATATTCTTTTCAGGATAAATACAAAAAAGTATGAGATTTTGGAGGAACTTAATCTTTACGGGCTTACTATTGATAAATTCAAAATCATGGCTGTGGAAACCGACGAAGAGGGGCAGGAAAATGCGAAAAGCCAGTATGAAAAGCATCTGTACCAGTTCGGTATCATCAACACCTTTGAGGAAATACTCGGAACAAGCTTCAAGACAGCAGACGTGCCTATAAACAGCAGGACCATATTATTCGTAATTCAGCCCAATGAAGAATCCGAAGGAGACATGTTCAGCTCTCTCTACAAGGATGCTGTGAGCCTTCAGGAGCTGGTGCGCAACTGCTTCAGCTTTACCGTCACAATATCCATAAGCTCGGAGGGGAACGGGGCCCTTGAGCTTGCAGATAAGGCAAGAGAGGCCCTTGAAGCCCTGGATTATAAGTTTTATATGGGCAAGAATACAATAATACTGTATGAAGATTTGAAATCCTTTTATAAGTCTGCTGATTATTCGGCCCTGGAGGTATATGAAAAATCTCTTGTTCAAATGGTCAAGTCAGGCAACAAGGACAGTGTGTCCCTGTTGATGAAGGATATTTTAAAATGCGTGAACGAGTGCAAGCTTGACAGGGAAAGCATAAAGAAGTTCTATTGGAATCTAATAAACCTTGTCTGCAGCATACCTACAACAATGAAGCTGAATGATGAGAGCTTTCATTATAGAAGAATTACAGAAATATTTGCCGCCCTTGATCAGTGCGAAAGTATCATTGAAATAAACGGAATATTGGAGGAAGCTGCATTAAATATAGCAGAGCGGATAAACAGCTTCAACAGGAAGACAATAAATTCCACACTGCAAAAGGCTATGGACTATATCTGTCTGAACTATAACGAACCCATCACACTGAATGAAGTTGCGGAGCACACCTATGTGAGCATATACTATCTGAGCAGGATGTTTACAAAGGAATTGGGAAAGAACTATGTGGACTACCTGAATGAGGTAAGGATAGAAAAGGCGAAGGAGTACCTGAAGGACTCCAACTGCAAGACGTATGAAATAGCGGAGCTTGTGGGGATCAAAGATGCACATTACTTCTCAAAGCTCTTTAAGAAATATACGGGAGTGACTCCTTCCGAATACAGATCCGGAATGTAGTCTGATGCTTCTAACAAAGCAATATATCGACTCTTATCATACGAGCCGATATATTGCTTTTTTGTTTTCAAGTACATATTACATTTCATTAGAAAAGCATCTATGTATAAGCCGAGTATACTTATGCAAGAATTGTCAATGACTCTTATGAGCTGAACTTAGAAACAGTCGTATGCGAGGCTATACATAGATGTTTTTCTAGTAATTTAATATGATCTGATACTCTTAAGAATGCAATATATCTCGATTCGTACGATATGAGCCGGGATATATTGCTTTTTTACGTCTTTTAGTGGAAAATGTTGCACTTTTGTTTTGAACAACATAGTAAAACAAATTCACAAGATGCTCCATTTAATGGAGAGCTGCCGCAGTATATTATTGGGGTATGAAGTTAAACCCGACAGGATCTGAAATAGAGGAGGGGTATTCCTGTGGCTGAAATGCAAAGGGCTTCGGGCACCGAGATAACGACTGTGAGAAGGCAAAAACCTGCCTTGCTTAAAGAACTGGCAAAGAATAAGGTGTTGTACCTTATGCTGCTTCCCGGCCTGCTGGTGCTGCTGGTCAATAATTACCTTCCGATGTTTGGCATTGTTATAGCCTTCAAGGATTACAACTATGCAAAAGGCTTCTGGAAAAGCGACTGGGTAGGGTTCAACAATTTTGAATATCTTTTCAACTCAAAAGCGGCTTTCCTGATAACAAGAAACACAATTCTGTACAATGTTGCATTCATAGTAATAGCAGCAACTGTTGCCGTTGTACTTGCCATTATCTTCAACGAACTCCTGAACAGGCGCATATCCAAGTTCTACCAGAGTGTGATGTTTCTGCCATACTTCTTTTCATGGGTTGTGATAAGCTATCTGGTGTTTGCCCTCTTAAGCTCAGACATGGGGTTTGTCAACAAGATTCTTATCAGTAACGGTATGCAGCCTGTTGAATGGTATGTAGACCCAAGGTTCTGGCCTTTGATAATTATACTGGTAAATACGTGGAAATGGACAGGATACGACAGCATAATCTATCTGGCTGCAATCATCGGCTTTGACAAATCCTTGTATGAAGCGGCGGCAGTTGACGGCGCTTCCAGATTCCAGCAGATAACCAAAGTGATGGTTCCCATGCTTATGCCGGTAATTACCGTATTAACACTGATCAAAGTAGGAAGGATTTTCTTCACTGACTTCGGATTGTTCTTCAATATACCCAGGAACAGCGGCCCGCTGTATGATGTGACCAATGTTATAGAAACATATGTGTTCAGGGCGCTCAGGCAGACCGGAGACATCGGGATGGCATCGGCAGCCGGGTTCTATCAGGCAGTA
>JAKJBU010000118.1 GCA_022706825.1 Bacillota bacterium | reverse complement strand
TGCTGGAGGTTTTGTACAGAGAAGGAGTATAAGAAGCCGCAAGGCTTCTTTTTTATAGGAGGGCATGGGGACATGGGGACGCGGGGACGTTTCGCGTGTCCCACTGGAAGTGGGACAGGGGAAACGTCCCCGTGTCCCCGCGTCCCCATGTCCCTGAAATAATAAATAAGCTTTAATTGGAAACAATAACTTTTATTACAGAGAATAAGCGCATAATCATTGAGGGAGAGTTTTCAATGAAGAAGTACAGGATTGCCCTAAAAGCAGTGAAGCCGATGAGTACAATAAAATTCAGGAACAAGGCATCAGACGGTGAAAAAAATGCAGATTCTGCAGACTTTTTTGACCGCACTGCCGACAGGCTTCGGAAAGACCTCTCAGGTAATGCGGATGTGATAATAAGGGAGCTTTTTATCGGAGGCAATGAGAATTTAGATGCATTGATTGTATATCTTATCGGTAACATCGATAAAAAGATGCTGAACGACAACGTGATAAAGCCGTTGATGACCTGCAGCGGCCTTGAAAATATCGGACTGAGCGGTGAAGGGCTCAAGGAACATATTGCAAAGAAATGCCTGCAGACGGGCAGCGTCAAATATCAAAAAGATTATAAGGCTGCCCTGCAGGACATGTTCTCGGGGGAAGGTATCCTGCTGGCAAAAGGAATAGAGGGCTTCATTATCTTTGCTGTTGACGGCGGACAAAAAAGGCAGATATCCGAGCCTGAAACAGAAAAAAGGATACGGGGCACCAAGGAGGGTTTCATAGAGGATATATGGGTAAATATAGGGATGATAAGAGAATTTATCAAGGACCCGATGCTTAAAATTGAAATGCTCAAGATAGGGCAGAGATCCCAGACTGATGTGGCAATTGCATATATAAACGGATTGGCGGATTCCAAAATAGTGGATGAAGTAAAAAAGAGGATAAAGAAAATAAATATCGATGCCATACTTTCCAGCGGTTATGTTGAACAGTATATTGAAGACAATCCATGGTCTGTTTTTCCCCAGCTTCTGGGAACGGAAAAACCGGACAAAGCAGCGGCGAACCTCCTGGAGGGAAAGCTTCTTATAATAATCGACAGGACACCCTATGTATTCTCAGCTCCGACATTATTCGTCGAGTTCTTCCAGGCAACCGAAGACTACTATGAAAAATTTCACGTAGGAATAATTTCACGTATTATCCGGCTGATTGCTTTCCTGATTGCAGTTTTAGGCACATCCATATATATAGCTCTCACCAGCTTTCATCCGGAGCTTATACCTTCAGAACTGCTTATAAGCTTTGCCCGGCTGCGAAAAAAGGTTCCTTTTCCGCCTGTAATTGAAGCATTGATTATGGAGTTTATAGTTGAAGTGCTGAGGGAAGCCGGCATTCGGCTTCCTACATCCGTAGCGGGGACACTTGGCATAGTCGGGGGGATAATTCTGGGAGATGCCGCCATAAGGTCCAATCTGGTGAGTCCTGCCATGATAGTAGTAATAGCAATCACTACGGTATGCAATTTTGTGCTGCCCAACTACAGTATGACATTGTCCATGCGGCTGCTGAAGTTTTTTCTTATATTACTGTCAGCAACCTTCGGTGCCTATGGAATAGCTCTCGGACTTATTGTAATAGTGACACATCTTGCGAAGCTGGAGAGCTTCAGTGTGCCATATCTTTCACCGTACGCACCATTCAGGCTAAGAGACATGAAGGATGCCCTGCTTAGGCTGCCTTTGTGGATGTATGTAAAAAGGCCTGTGTCAATCCCCCATATAGATGATAAGAGGGCAGTAAACAACAGAAAGAAGAGTGGTACAGGTGAAAACTGAAATGAGCTATACAATAACAAGCAAACAGCTTCTTTTCACGCTTATAAGCAGTATGCTGGGGGTGGGGATTCTAAGCCTTCCCAGGGTCACGGCAGAGGCAGTGGGACAGGATGCGTGGCTGGCAGTAATTTTGGGCGGAATTATCCCATTTGTGTCTATCTGGCTTTCAAACAAAGTAGTAAGCAGGCATCCGGGCTTATCCTTTGCTGCAATTACAGAGATGCTTGCGGGAAAATGGGCAGGAAAACTTCTGTCAGCAGCATTTGTAATATATTCCATAATAGCTTCGGCAGCAATACTTAGGGTGTTCACGGAAGTAATCACCATGTTCCTGCTGCCGAGAACCCCTATTCTTGTCAAGATAATGCTCGGGCTTGCTGTAAGCGCTTATATGACAAGCTCCGGAATAAAGGTTCTTGGAAGATTGAATGAGTTTCTTTTTTATGTTCTGCTTCCGCCGCTTTTTTTATCAATACCGGCGGTGGTAAAGTTTGCGGATCTTCATTATCTTATGCCTGTGCTGAATAACAGTCTTACTGATTATTCCAAGGCAGCCTTTACTACGGGTTTTGCTTATTCAGGCTTCGAGACTATTATTGTATTTGCTCCTTATGTATTGAAGAAAAAGGAGACCCTGAAGGCAGCCGTAATGGCACTTATAATAACAATAACGATTTACCTGTATGCGGTAATTACCACTATAACCGTGTTCGGATCAGAACTCACTCAAATGTTCACATGGCCAGCCTTGAGGCTTCTTTCTGTCAGTGAAATCCCTGTATTGGAAAGGATGGAGTTTGTTGCCATAATTGCATGGATAGGGGTAGCCATAAGGCCTGCCAGCAATCAGTATTTCTGTGCCGGCCTTATCATCAAGGATGTATTTGGAATAAAATCACTGAGTAAGGTTGTGGCACTGCTATATCCTATTATTGCTGCAATTGCATGGTATCCCAAGAACATATCCATTGCAATTCGCCTATCGGATTTTGTCGGTATGTATTCGCTGATACTGGGTACTGCACTGCCGCTGCTTTTGCTGGGGCTTTCGCTGATCCGGGGCAAAGGGAGGGCAAGAGATGAAAAAAACACATAGATATATTTTGTTGTTCCTGGCCATCATTATCAATGCTCTATTCTTATCGGGCTGCTGGGATCAAAGGGAGCTGGATGAGCTTGTAGTTCCTTTTATAATAGGATATGACTACGCCGATGAAGAGGAAAAGGAGCAG
>JAKJBU010000117.1:2839-3103 GCA_022706825.1 Bacillota bacterium | reverse complement strand
ATAAGATATATGCGCCCTTTAGCGGAACCTTAACACTGAATGATATTGAGCAGGGCAACAGCATAAAGCAGGGGGATATACTGGGAAGTATTGCAAACTATGACATTATGGAATTCAGCATAAACGTGGATGAACTGGATATTGCCAAAATAAAGGAAGGACAGAATGTAAGGGTTACCATAGATGCTCTCCCGGATACAACTGACAAACCACTCAAGGGAATTGTATCAAAAATTGCAGTGGAGGGTACATCGTCAAACGGAG
>JAKJBU010000117.1:0-2766 GCA_022706825.1 Bacillota bacterium | reverse complement strand
GGGGAAATAATCGTGAATGAGAAAAAAGATGTACTTTATGTGCCGATTGATGCAGTTGTTAAAATGAACGGCAAAGACTATGTAAGGGTTGCACCTGGGGCAGGCGGGGCAAGTAAAGCTGCCAGAAACAGGAATTCAGACACAAACGGCGTAGAAGTTAAAGAAGACACAAAGCAGAATACTGAACTGCAAATTGAACTGAGAGAGGTCATAACCGGTATAAGCAATGCCGAATACATAGAAATAGTCAGCGGGCTGAAAGAGAGAGAAACAGTAATCGTAACTTCAAGAAGCTCCGGCGGCAATAATCAGAGAGGGCCGAATATGATGATTATGGGTACTCCTCCTGCAGGAGGCGGCAATGTCAGAATCAGAAACAATTAGGAGGAGTGCGGTCATGATAGAAATATGCAATATGAGTAAAATCTATCGGATCGGAAATGTAGCGGTAAAGGCATTGGATAATATAAGCCTGAGCATTAAGCAGCACGAATTTGTTTCGATAGTAGGGCCTTCCGGGTCTGGGAAATCCACTCTTATGAATATGATCGGCTGCCTTGATGTACCTACCTCCGGAGAATACCGCCTGGACGGCATGGAAGTAAGCGGCCTGACCGACGACCAGCTTGCATATATACGGAATCATAAAATAGGCTTTGTTTTTCAAGGCTTTAATCTGATTCAAAAACTTAATGCCTTGGAAAACGTTGAGCTTCCCCTGATTTATCAAGGCATACCTACAAGTGAACGGTATGAAAGATCGGTGGAAGCACTGAAGTTGGTTGGCTTGGAGGACCGAATCCATCACAGGCCGGCAGAACTTTCCGGCGGGCAGCAGCAGCGTGTTGCAATTGCAAGAGCACTGGTTGGCAATCCCCAGATTATATTGGCAGACGAGCCGACGGGAAACCTGGATTCAAAATCAGGCAAGGACATAATTAATTTGCTTAAGGAACTGCATCTGAAAGG
The DNA here is from genome assembly GCA_022706825.1 of Bacillota bacterium. Lineage (GTDB taxonomy): Bacteria > Bacillota > Clostridia > Lutisporales > Lutisporaceae > BRH-c25. The sequence continues at coordinate 1,797 of JAKJBU010000117.1, read as the reverse complement.
AAGCACTATAGTCTTGATAACCCATGACAATGATATTGCCATGATGGCTGAGAGAATAGTGCGGATTCAGGACGGTCAAATAAACGATGACAGGGTGGTGAGCTAGGAATGAGTTTTATTCAGGCCTGCAAAATGGCTGTAAAGAGCATCAAAAGCAACAAAGTTCGCTCCTTCCTCACCATGCTGGGAGTAATAATCGGCGTATCCTCTGTTATTGCTGCAGTAGGCTTTGCCCAGGGCAGCACCAAAAGTATAACGGATATGATATCAAGTATGGGCACCAATCTGATACAGGTTAATATAATGGGAAGAAACAGCAACAGAAACGTTACATACAGCCAGATAAAGGAATTTGCCGAAGAAAACAGCGGGGAAATTACGGCAGTAGCACCCCAGTCAAACACTTCGGCTACAGTAAAATATAAAACAAACAGCAGGAGCACCAACGTTCTTGGAACAAGCCCCGACTACCAGATAATAAGAAGTGTTTATGCGCAGCAGGGCCGGTTCCTGATTCAGAATGATCTTGAGAATATGCAGAAAGTTGCTGTATTAGGAACTGCAGTTGTCAATGACATTTTTGAAGGAACAAGCCCTCTTGGGGAAAAAATAAAAATAAACGGGCAGCTCTTTACTGTTGTTGGCATACTGGAAGAGAAGGACGGAGGACAGGACCAGGGAGCAGATGACATTGTAATAATTCCTGCCACCGTTGCGCAGAGGCTGTTCAGGTCAGGGATGATCAGGAATTTTTCCATACAGGCAACCAGCCCGGACACAGTGGAAAGCGCAATGGAAAAACTTGAGGAATTCCTTGCAAAAACCTATAAGGATTCCGATGCTTTCAGGGTCTTTAACCAAGCAGAGATGCTGGAGAACCTTGACAGCATGACCGGAACCATGACAGCGGTACTGGCGGGGATTGCAGCTATCTCACTTATTGTCGGCGGCATAGGAATAATGAATATCATGCTTGTTTCTGTCACCGAGAGGACAAAGGAGATAGGCATAAGGAAGGCCATAGGAGCAAGAAAGAAAAACATACTTGTTCAATTTCTGATTGAAGCAATAATTCTTACCGGATTCGGCGGAGTCCTGGGTGTGGCTGTCGGCCTGTCCGTAATACATTTTATTATCGGAGGATTCGGCCTTGTACCGGAAGTATATTCGATACCCTGGATATTGATTTCCTTCGGGATTTCCCTGGGGGTAGGCGTTACCTTCGGATTGTTTCCGGCATATAAAGCAGCCAGCCTCAATCCTATAGAAGCTTTAAGGTCTGAATAACGGGAGGAGAAAGATGAGAAGAACATTTTTTATATTATCTGCCATACTTTGCGTATCATTATTATTTAACTGCATTGGGGCATTCGCCGATGCAACGGAGGACGGGCTGTTAACCCTGGAGGAAGCCAAAGCAATGGCACTCAAGAATGACGTGCATTATCACCATCAGGATGAAAATATTCAGGATGCATTAGAGGATTATGAAAAACTAAGCGAAGATACCTCGATAAACTCCGGAAGAGGAAGCAACATTGCTCAAAAAGAAGCAGCACGCATTTCGAAGAAAATCCAGCTTGAAAATGCATACTCCAACGTTCGCAAAGCAATTTTGACAAAGGCAGATTTGAAAAGAGCATCATACTCCGATACGGCAAATGCATTCTATGCTGTTATAGAAGCGCAGAATTTCCTTGCAAGCGCATTGACAGATTTAGAATTGAAGAGACAGGAGCTGAAAAAGGCTGAAATCAAATATATGCTGAATATTGTCCCTAAGAAAACCCTTACGCA
>JAKJBU010000116.1 GCA_022706825.1 Bacillota bacterium | reverse complement strand
ATGCGACCAAATTGACAAAAACATTTTTAGTAAAAATTTGTATGAAGGTAAGTTGCCAACGTTTACTTGACAGTAACCTTTTTTTATACATTGTTGAAAAAGGGTATAATAAGTGATATATTCAACTAAGAATATCTATTTTTATTTGGTAGGAAAGCATAACTTTTCTATACAAGAAAAAACATTGATTTTATTGTCCGCGCCACTTAAGTAAATAATTGTTAATAAAGAAGGTAGGTTGAGATGCAAAACAATTTGGCTGGAGAAATACAAAGGCTGAAAAAAGAGAGAAATGCAATAATACTGGCACATAACTATCAGGTGCCTGAAGTTCAGGATGTTGCCGACGTTGTTGGGGACTCATTTTCCTTAAGCCAGCATGCGGCTGAAACGGACAGTGACGTAATAGTATTCTGCGGAGTGCATTTCATGGCAGAAAGCGCTAAGATACTGTCACCGGACAAAACAGTCCTGCTTCCTGTAAGGGATGCCGGATGCCCTATGGCTGACATGGTCACAGCGCCAAAGCTCAGGGAAATGAAAGCCAGGTATCCTGATGCAGCGGTGGTATGTTATGTGAATTCCTCTGCCGAGGTGAAGGCTGAGAGCGATGTTTGCTGTACCTCTTCAAATGCTTTGAAGGTAGTAGAGAGCCTGGAAAATAAACAAGTGATTTTTGTACCGGATAAAAATCTTGGTAGTTTTGTGGCATCAAAAGTTAAGAACAAGGAAATAATTCTCTGGAAGGGTTTTTGTATAACTCACAAAAGAGTTAAGGTTGAGGAAGTGCAAAAGATAAGGCAGCTTCATCCCAATGCAAAGATACTGATGCATCCTGAGTGTGAGCCTGAGGTTCAGAAGCTTGCCGACTTCCTTGGAAGTACGTCGGCGATAATCAAGTATGCGGGAGAGATACCCGAAAAAGATATAATCATTGGAACGGAGGAAGGGATTATCCATTTGCTTAAGAAGCAGAATCCGGACAAGAATTTTTATCTCCTTTCGACGGGATTGATATGTACAAATATGAAAAAGACAAGGCTGGAGGATGTTCACAGTGCGCTTCTGAATATGCAGCACGAAATACATGTTGATGAGAATATAAGAATAAAAGCTTTGAAATCTTTGGAAAGAATGCTGAAGATAAAATAAGGAGTGATATTTATGCCGCTGAGATACTTAACAAGTTTTGACACCCGGAAAATTGAAAGCGAAAAGTGGGATGTGGTGGTAATTGGCAGCGGTGTTGCCGGACTCTATTCAGCTGTTAATCTTGATCCCGGCTATAAAGTATGTGTCCTGAGCAAGGAGACAATGGATGAAAACAACTCCTATCTGGCTCAGGGGGGGATTGCCGCGGCTATCGGGGAGGATGATATGCCGGAGTACCATTTTATGGATACAATCAAAGCCGGTGCAGGCCACTGCAACGAGGAAGCAGTAACCGTACTTGTTGAAGAAGCTCCAAAGGATATAAAGCTGCTTGAGAAGCTGGGGACGAACTTTGACAGAGAACCGGACGGTACCCTTACCAGAACAAGGGAAGGAGGGCACGGCCGTTTCAGAATTGTACATGCTCTTGGGGATGCTACAGGCAAGGAGGTTGTCGATTCGCTTCTCAGGGCCTGCAGGGACAGGGAAAATATCACGATTAAAGAGAATTGCTTTGCCATAGATCTCCTTATTTCAGAAGGAAGATGTATAGGTGTATTGGTTGCGACAGGAATTGATACCGAGGCAACAAAGAAGGTGCTGTACTGCCGCAGTGTTATATGCGCCAGCGGAGGTGTCGGACAGGTATACAGAAACACTACCAATTCAGAGGTGGTTACGGGGGACGGAATTTCCATGGCATACAGGGCGGGAGCGGTGCTTTCCGATATGGAATTTGTTCAGTTCCACCCTACAGCCTTTTATACACCTGAATATACAGGGAACCGTTTTCTGATTTCTGAAGCGGTCAGAGGCGAAGGCGGCATATTATTGAACAAGAATCATGAGAGATTTATGTATAAATATAATGAAATGGGAGAGATTGCTCCCAGGGATATTGTATCAAGGGCTATATTTTCCGAAATGAAAAAAACAGGCAGCGAATATGTATATCTTGATATAACCCATAAGGATTCCGACTATTTGAAAAAGAGATTTCCCACAATTTATAAGAGCTGTCTGGAGCACGGAGTGGATATTACAAAGGACTATATACCGGTTTCTCCCGTACAGCACTATTTTATGGGGGGCATACGAACCGATCTGTTGGGAAGGACAAATATAAAGTGCCTTCATGCCTGCGGTGAAGCAGCAAATACAGGAGTACACGGGGCTAATAGGCTGGCAAGCAACTCCCTGCTGGAGGGACTTGTATTTGGAAGAAGAAGTGCAGAGTATATTAATGCCGGCATCAAAGATATTAAGCTTGAAGAAGTGCATATTTCAAATGTTTCCGGAGCTTCAGGAAAAACTCTGAATGTAATGGATATCAGAAACGAAATAAAAACACTGATGGATACCCATGCCGGAATTGAAAGGAACGGAACGGACATGGAAAAATCATTGAACCGGATTAATGAAATAATCGGCAGCCTTGAAGATGCAGAAATGGGAAGCGTGAGCGCTATGGAGACACTTAATATTGCATATATTGCATCTCTCATACTGAAAGGAGCCATTGCAAGGAAGAGAAATTGCGGCAGCCATTACAGAACAGACAGTGAGTAGGAGGATGTCCCGTGCTGGATAATATTATCATTGATAGAATAATTAAAAATGCTCTCCGGGAGGATTTGGGCTGGGGGGATGTTACAACTGACTCTACCGTACCGGATACGGCTGTTATCAGGGGGAACTTTATTGCAAAGGAAGAGGGGATTATCTGCGGCATAGAAGTATGCAGGCGGGTATTTGAAATGGTAGACGGGACCATTGACTTCCAAGCCCGCATGAAGGATGGGCAGAGAGCCTTCAAAGGAGATATTATAGCAGAAATAAGCGGTAATGCAAGAAGCATATTAAAGGGTGAGAGAACGGCTTTGAATTTTTTCCAAAGGATGTCAGGGATAGCTACAATGACTTCCAAATATGTTTCTGAAATCTCCGGGTTGAAAACCAGGATTGTAGACACGCGAAAAACTGCACCGGGGCTCAGAATTCTGG
>JAKJBU010000115.1 GCA_022706825.1 Bacillota bacterium | reverse complement strand
AATAAATCTTATATTCTCCTCTTTCACCGTCAACGGTAAGCTCTTTATTTCCTTTTGCATAGCTCTCCATAGGGCTGACTGCCCATTGATAGCCGCTTATGTCAACAGCACTTGATTTTAGATAAAGGGATGTCGCCATAAATCTTCCGGGTCCCTCCCGGTCAATATCTTCAGGCTTTGGCCAGGTATGCTCAAAGCCCATCTTCTTTTTAAAAATCTCGTTCCTGCGCAGATCTTTGTCAAACCAGGCCGGCAGCTTAGCATCCCTTGAATCAGCAATGTATAAAACAGCGTCAGTTATAGCTTCCCGTACGGACTGTCCCGGCTCTGCCGAGGAAGGCACCAGTTTTCCCTCTTCAAGCATACCCTGGCTTACAAGGAGCTTTTCCAGCCTGCTGACCTGGGAAGCTACCGGAAGAGCATGATAACCAACAACCGGCAAAACCGAAAAAACAGCTGCGAAGCAAGTAACCAACGCAATTATTCTATGTGCTTCATGCTTCTTCAGAAATAACAGTACAACTGCCGCAACTGTAACGATCCAAATCAAGGCAAAGGAGTATTCAGTTATTTTCATACCGTACTTTTGCAGCTGCAGCACTAATGCCCATGCTTCAAATGCAAGTATTACCATTGCGGCAACAGGATAAACCCGCCGGTATAACCTTGCCGTCAGGGAATCATGATGAGTGACCATCACATGGAGCCAGATACCGCCGGCCGCATAAGCAGTCGTAATTGCTGAAAGCCTTGTGAAGGGTACCTTCATCCCGCCCAGTATTGTCTTTCCCGACCATATAAGCAGAACAGCAGTCAGAGCCAATGCAATCGGAACCATAATATATCCGAAAAGAATCTCAATAAAGCGGGGCTGCTTCTGTGCAACCTCACGCTTTTCATCAATTTCCCCCTTGCGGAAATCCGGAAAATATCCGGCAAAAATCGTATAAGCCAAAAAACCGGACAGAGTTCCAATGTACAAGTATACCTTTTCACTCATACTGCGGTACAGCAGAGCCTGAACAGCACCTGCGACTCCGGATGCTCCTCCCATTATAACCAATCCATAAAGCAGGGCAATAAAGAAAGCCTTGTGAGTCATAAAAAATGAGCGGGCAAAATCCGATTGCTCCTTAGGATATCCCGCAGATATTACAAATACAATAAAGCTTACTAAAATAGCTGCACCTGCGCGTGCAGCGGCCAGGCCTGAGACCATAGCATAACGGTATCCTTCCGCTGCCGGGTCTGTCCCGCCAAAATTGTACATAAGTAAAAATGTCAGCGCCGCGGCTCCTGCACCAAGTATATTGGAAATAAGAAAAGCCCTGGCATTATTGTAACGGCTTTGGGCAATTGTAATTGCCGCCAGGCTGAATATGGCACCTACGGCAAAAGCCCAATGCAAACAATTGAAGAGAAAATTCAACGGTTCCTGCTGAGGCCAATCAAGCTGGATCCTTATGGCTGTAACTGCCGCAAAGGCCAGTGCACAAGCAATGGAAGCAGGAAAAGTCTGAAAGGCTTTGAAGGCGCCTTTAAAAACCTGTCTGACTGACTTGGTAAATATATTCATAATTTACAGCCTCCTAATTCTGCAACCAACCAATCCAGAGCACCCGGCACTGTTTTCCAAGCCTCATTCGCATCAGCCGAATATATTATAGCCTCTTCCTCACTTCCAAATGAATACATATCAGGAAGATACCAGGGGATATGCTTTTTCCCCAATAAATATTGGGGCACATAGGGGTTTGATTCAAATGCCTGTTTCAGATATCCCGCAGACTTGATTCCACCTGACTTTATAAAATATAAAAGTGCCTGGCTATAAAGCATGAAGCAAGTTGACTCATTATACTCCGAAAGGAACTTCTCGGCCTCCTCATTCATTCCTTCAGTCAAAAGGCAGTTGATCAAGGTGTAGCGGATCCCCTGATTATCATTGGGATTTAATTTAATCATCTCCTGATAGTTATCAATAGCTTCCTGCCGTCTTCCTTTACTCCAAAGGCATCCTGAAAAACCAGCTAATGCTCTCATATAAGGCCGGGTTTCAAAAACTCCCCAAAAATAACCCGTATTCTCTTTGAAAAATGAATCACCGAGAGTTATACGACCGACATTTACACCTTGCTCGTATAATTCCAGCCGCTCCTCTAATGATTCACTTTCTCCAGCCAATAAATTATAAGCGTCGGCACAGTAAGGCGATATGTTCAATGCTTTCCTTGCCAAGACAAGACGTTTTTGTCTATTTGGTTCATCCAATGCATCATAGATTATACCTTGCGCTTGATTGAGTTTTGTCTGTGAAAACCTTGGATAGACGCTAGCTGCTTTTTTCTTTTTTTGACTTTGCCTTTCCTGGCTCACCAGAATCAAACCGGTACTCCCAGTATCATTTTTACTAAAGTGACGTATAAAATCAGCGTATGGAGGGACAATTTTAGGATGTGACTTTGACGGTAAATTTGCTTTCCATTTGTCGAAATAATTATTCCTGAAAAATGAATTAATAAGATAGTCATATACTTTAGCACGTAATTTGTTCATACCCTCCAGACTATGGTCTGCTGTCCTGCCCATATGAAAACAAAGATTATCTTCAATGTCTCTTATAACCCTAATACCTGAGGCAAAACCACTGGGAGGATTCAGCGAATTAATGCCAAGGCTTCTTAATCCCGAAAAGAGCTCCTCTGTGCTGATCGTTTGAGGAATAAAAATGTTGTCAGGCATTCCATAGATAAATTTTTCCTCCTCCGCATCTTCACTCCAGGCATAGTATAAAAAGTCAGCAAGAGGAATAAGTCTTTTTGTGGAAGCAATCCGGAAAGTAAATGTTCCGCTGAAATGATCTCTTATAATATAATAAACAAGATGATCTTTATTTGATCTATGATAGTTCGTTATATTCACATCCATTGGTTTATCCTGATATCTGGCATAACCATCACTGCCAAAGTACAGATGCTTTGATACTGAAACCAGCAATTGATGCAACTCATTGGAATATTCGGTAACAGTCTTAAACTGCATAATCAACACTTCCTTTACAATATTGAGCAAATCATTGATTTAAAGAACTAACAAGTACTGTCAGCTATTATAAACCAACTGCCCTCTTGGGTATTCTATATAACCTAATATTAACCTTTTACTGAATA
>JAKJBU010000114.1 GCA_022706825.1 Bacillota bacterium | reverse complement strand
GAAACCTTCCACCTGACCTCGGAACGGGAATACCCCTGGCAAAATAACCAGACGGGCCCGCAGAGATGGGACCCCCGTCAGTGATTTTGCCGGCTTTGGAAGGTGAGGAGAACATACTTCCCCTACAGTCGGAGTACTTTACAAACCTGTAGATGTTGCGCATTCTTCATATAGACCCTCATGGAGGGTCTTTTTTTGTTCTGTTATTGTAATATATTGCACTATGACAAAATTTTGCAGGAAATTTACGTAAATTTAGAGAATTAGTACTCAATTTGTGAATGCACATTTTGGGGTGAAATATATGAAAATAAAAAAGTCCGACATATATTACCTGGCAATATTTCTTGCGTTGGCAATTATTCCTGTCATGTATACAATTAAGCTGTATGACAGGGGTATTCCGGCCGACAGCTTCGAGGGTGAGAAGGAAACAATTGAATTAAGATTCCTCAGCAGCTGGGGGGGAACCGATACGAAAGCCCAGCAGCTTCAGATGCTGCTGGATGAATTTGAGGAGCAAAACCCGGGAGTAAAGGTAATCAACGAATCCATGTCCGGTTCGGAATTCCTTTTCAAGCTGAAAACCAATTTTGCACAGGGTAGCGACCCCGATGTATTCGGGCTTTGGCCCGGCTCGGATATTAAGATATTGATAAACCAAGGGAAGGTGGCTGACCTGACTGAGCTTCTGGCTTCAGACCCGGAATGGGCCGCCGGCTTCGGTGAAGACGCATGGAGCTATGACCGGTTTAACGGCAGGATCTATGGCTTGCCCTGCGAAATCATATATGAGGGGCTGTTTGTGAACAGGGACCTTTTTGAAAAGTACGGAATAAAGGTGCCGGAGACCTATGAAGAGCTTAAGGATGCCGTAAGGGCATTCAGACAGAGGGATATAATCCCTATTGCATACAATTCCACACCGGAAGGGACATTTTTGTATCAAAATATAGTAATGAAGCTTGGGGGCAGGGAATATACCGAGAACCCCTATAAGGAAGGCAGGATAAACGAAAACTATATTGAAGGAATGAAATATGTTAAGGAGCTGTATGAGCTGGGGGCATTTCCCGAAGATGCTTTTGTGATTGCGGATAAGACCAGGGATAATCTCTTTCTTGAAAAGGAAGCCGCTATGATAGTTCAAGGCTCCTGGTTCATCGGCCTCGGTTCTCTGGGCGCAGAGGATGAAACGGTAGATATTATACCTTTTCCGGCTTTTAAGGAAGGGAAGTCACACACAAGCAGCATAATATACGGTTTGGGAAACGGCAATTTCCATATGAGCACAAAAGCCTATGAGAATCCGGATAAAAGAGAGATGTGCATCAAGCTGCTCAAACACCTTACATCAGTGGAGGCAGCGAAGCTGTTCAGCCATGAAACCGGCTTCATAAGCAATATAAAGATACCTGTTCAGAGTGTACAACCGGGCAGGCTTATGGAAAAAGGCAAGGAACTGATAGCCCGGTCAATGGAATTGGTAGGGCCTACAGACAGCTTTATAGACAGAAATCTGTGGGAGCAGGTGCTTGTAACAAGCTTTCCCCATGTCTTGGAGGGAAGGATGACACCGGAGGAAGTTTTTGAAGAAATGGAACGCAGGGCGGCACAGCAGTAAGGGAGATTTGCAATGGAAAGTATTATTAACAAATTCGTGCTGTTTTACAAGAATACATCTATAAAGAACAAGCTGCTGCTGTTGTTTTATATACAAATAGTCATACCACTGTTCTTTATCGGTATTACTTCTTATCAGAAGTCTGCTGAAATAATTGAGCAGAAGTCTATTAATTATTCTCTGGATATTCTGAAAATGATAGAACTGCGCTTTAAGGACCTGTCAACCGGTATGCAGGGGCTTACCCTTGAACTGCTTTATGACAACAGGGTTTATGATGCACTGAGCAGCAAAGGGTATGAGGATAATATAACCATATACAACAGGGCAAATGAAATAAGAAGCATATTAAGGCAGGCAACCCTTTCCAGAAATGAGATACAATCAATATGCCTTGTGACAAAGAACAGGAGGTTTTACAGCTTTGATTCTGACAATGGGAAGGTAAGGATAGAATTCATACTTCCTTACGACAGCATTGTAGAAGCAGCGCGAAAAGGCAGGGGCAGGCCGGTATGGTTTCTTGAAAAACAGGAGGGCCGGGAAAGCGAAATATATGTTACCCGAATGGTTTATGACAGGGACAGCTATAATGAAATCGGCCTCATTGCCATAAATATTAAAAAGGAGTATCTTGAGTCGGTATATACCGATTTATCCAGGGAGTCCCTGAACAACATTTCAATACTCTCGGAGAATAATGAGGAAATAATAAAGCAGCAGGAGAACTCCGGAATACTTAAGAACTTCTACCGGTAGCAGCTTCAGGGGAGAAGGGGCTTCTATAAGGATAACAAGGCAGGAATGCTTGTATCCTACGTTCTGCTTGAGGATCCCAGCTGGAAGATTGTATATCATATACCCCTTAAGGAGCTTTATCGGGAAATGGATACCTTGAAGAGATGGGTGCTGCTTATTATTGTATACGGGCTTATTATTCTATCGGTGCTCAGCGTGCTTACTTCGGTGGATATAATTACTCCCATCAACAAACTCGTAGAGGGAATGAAAAAGGTGGAGAAGGGCAATAAGCACGAGGATATTGAACTTGACAGGAGTGATGAATTGGGGTATCTGAGTGAGAGCTTCAATAGAATGTCAAAAAAGATAGATTACCTCGTTAACAGGATATATAAAGAAGAAATCGCTCTTAAGGAGGCTGAGATAAAGGCGCTGCAAGCCCAGATAAATCCTCACTTTCTTTTCAATACTCTTGAAAATATTAATTGGATGGCCCGGCTTAACGGAGTGCCTGAGATCAGTGAAACGGTATCCGCTCTTGCAAAGCTTATAGACGGAAGCATAGGCAGGGGGGACAGGACCATATCCCTGAGAGAAGAACTGGAATACATAGACAACTATATGACGGTATTGAAGAACAGATATGAAGATAGGCTTGAAGTAATAAAAATCCTGGATGAAGGGCTTATGGACAAGAAAATACCAAGGCTGCTGATTCAGCCCCTGGTTGAAAATGCTGTAAAGCACGGGATCGGGAAAAGCCGGAGAAAAGGAGTAATCAGGCTTGAGGCATTCAGGGAGGAAGGGCATATCGTATTTGAGGTTGAGGACAACGGAATGGGAATGACGGCTGAGGAACTGGAA
>JAKJBU010000113.1 GCA_022706825.1 Bacillota bacterium | reverse complement strand
TGAACCTTATTAAAAATATAATAGAGTCTTCAGGCAGCAAAAAGAATATAATGTATATATGCACCGATTTCAAGAGACTGCCCATAAAAAAGGAAGCCATAGACGTGCTTGTCGATTATTCCGGTTCAACAAATTACAACTTTGACCACAAGGATTTTCTGCTGGATAGCATGATAAAATACCTTAAGAATAATTCAAAGCTGTACGGGGGATATATACTGTTCGATAAATTCGGCAGGCGTAATATTCTGAAGGAGGAATACAGAAAAAACTATACCCTTGAATTTGTAAAGGAAAAATTGGACTCCCTGAACTTCAAGCTGCTTAATGAGGTATATTCTGAGAAGTATTACTGTAAAGAGGCCAATAAATACGAATCATATCAGCAGTTTGGAGATGTGATATTTTCATATCTGTGCATAAGGAACTTTTTAAAACCTGAACAATGATTCAAAGGTGGAGTGTACTCCATCTTTTCCTTTTATATTGAAGTCAAGTCAAAAAATCGGCTGTTGAACCGGAGCCTCCTCCATATTTTATACTTTAATCATCAAGTATGAATATATGACTCAGGAGGTTTTGTATGACAAGCTTGGATGTCTTTTTTGCAAAAGGTGAAAGGGCAAATATAATATTATTTTCCATGGGAGAGCTGGTATCACTTTTAGGTTCTGCCATATATTCATTTGCCATCAGCCTTTATGTACTAAGATTAACAGGTTCGGGAATTTCCTTCGCCATCACCCTGATCCAGGGAGTGATACCGACGGTGCTTATAGGGCCCTTCGCAGGGGTTCTTGCAGACAAGTTCAATAAAAAGCTCCTGGTAGTCTCAATGGATATTACAAATGCAATTCTGTTTGTGATGCTGTTTTCGATCAGCAGACGCTTTGGCCTGACCATTCCGATAATCTATATAACAACATTTCTGATGAATACAATCTCGGTTATATTCGGTATAAGCATGGAGTCAGCCAAGCCAAATCTTGTTACAGATGATAATCTTATCAGAATCAACTTAATCAGCCGGATTATAAATTCCTTATCAACCATCCTTGGCCCGGCAATAGGAGGGATGATATTTGCATTTGCCGACATAAAGTGTTTCATGCTGATAAACGGATTCTCGTTCTTTTGTTCCGGAATATCAGAACTGTTTATAGACTATGATTTCAATAACAGGGAGGAAAATGAAATATGCTTTGAAGCCGGAAGCTTTACATTGAAAAGCATTCTCCCTGATTTCAAGGAAGGATTTCTATATACATATAGTCAAAAAGAGCTGAGAGAAGTTCTTAATACTTTTATAGTATTGAATATTGTACTGGGATTCTCAATTATGGTGCCCCTACCATATGCGGTAAATAATGTTTTGGAGTTGAATCCTTCAGCTTTTGGCCTTATTCAGGGCTTCCTGCCGGTTGGAACGATAATGGGTGCAATTGCCGCAGGTAAGGCCTGCAAGAAGTTGTCCTATGGCAGGATAATAAATATGTCTGTATTTATCTTCGGCATTGTTATTATTGCAATGGGAATTCCGCTGCTAACCTTTGCGGAATTTTCGAAGGAATCCTGCGTGATATACTACAGTATCCTTATGATTGCGGCGGGCGGCGCCATATCTTTTGCAGATGTGCCGTTAATTCAGAAGCTTCAGACTGATGCGGCCGAGAAGTACAGAGGGCGTGTTATCAGTACATCGATTTGTATATGCAAAATTGCTTTGCCGATAGCACTTGTGCTGGCAGGAATACTTGCAGAGATTATCCCTGTGCTATGGATTTTTTTCGGAATAGGAATCCTATCAATGTTTTATGCACTGAGTATACGAATGGTATTGAGAGAAAATAAGCAGGAATCGGGCACTTAAGTGAATTGAATCCTGCTTATTTTTACTTCAATTAATGTTCTACCAGGCTGGTTACAGGTACCTCCAGTTTATTTGAAGGTTGATCAAGAGGATGAATATCAGCAATTCCGGTTTCTTCGTCCACATTTTCAATATATATCGGTACTCCGTTATAGGTTACATGAGTCATAATTGACGAAGCGGTAATGGTTTTTGCACGTCTTTTATCCATAGAATAAACCTCCTGTACTTTTTTATTAAACATAGTTTTTACATTAAAAATTCAATTATTCCTTCTGAAGAAATAATTTCTTAAGGAAATAACAACTGTAATTGCAGATTGGTAAAAAGTGCTTCAAAGCATTGAAATTTCTAGATTGTTAATTGCGCAAAAGAATTATTTAGCGCAATGTGACACAATATTACAAAAAACCGCATAGTTTTTATTCAATCACATTTTTCCTCACAATTAAGTTTAATATTGCAATTTAGCTTGATTTTTATTATCAAGTATGACATTATTAATAATATCTTAAATAATTAGTAAATAATGTAACACATATATATTTCAATAAGTACTAAAAATATAGTAAACGGTATTTGAAATTTTGTGGTGAGTTATGACAAAGTATTTGAGAAATAAGATTTTGGAGGTACACAAGAATGGTTGGTACAGTAAAATGGTTCAATGGTGAAAAAGGTTATGGATTTATTACAGGAGAAGATGGCACGGATGTCTTCGCGCATTTTTCCCAGATAAATGCAGAGGGTTACAAGTCACTTCAGGAAGGCCAGAAAGTGACTTATGACGTAACAAACGGACCCAAAGGGCCTCAGGCAGAAAATATCACTATTATATAAGGTTGATATTTTGCCCCTTGACAGCATGGCTGTCAAGGGGTTTTTAACTGCCAAAAGATATATGAGCTATATGCGGCTGCAGCCGCATTTTTTTTGTTCAAAATCAGAGTCTGAATTGCATGGCTTGTATAGCACCAAACTTGTCAGGTCTGTATATATTGTAATGAAAAGAAAAAGGAGGTATGTCTATGAAAGTAAAAGGTTTGGTTATCACTGCTTGTATAATCTTTGCCTTAACTTCCTTCTTATCTGGATGTTCTGTACCATCCAACAATAATATTAGTATTATTCAGGAGAAGGAAGAGCCTAAGGTGCTTACAATATACAACGGCAGGCAGGAAAAGTTCATAATACCGCTGGTTGAGAAATTTGAAAAGGATACCGGAATAAAAGTTAATCTTATTTCCGGGAAAGCAACAGAATACGCCCACAGAATAATTGAAGAAAAGGAAAATACTCAGGCAGACGTATTTTTATCAAATGACGGTGGGATATTGGAATATCTCCGTATAGAAAATATGCTGTCACCGATTAATTCAAAGCTTTTAGAGGAAGT
>JAKJBU010000112.1 GCA_022706825.1 Bacillota bacterium | reverse complement strand
CTCGCCCTTTATGTCGTCTATTTTATCTTTATGCTCCTGTTCCTTAATTTCCAGCAGCTTGGCAAACAGCATTTTCATAGCCATTTCCTTATTGCTGTGCTGGGATCGTTCATTCTGGCACTGGACTATTATTCCTGTAGGTATATGGGTAATCCGTACCGCTGAATCCGTTTTATTGACGTGCTGCCCGCCGGCTCCGCTGGATCGGTAGGTGTCAATCTTCAAATCCTCTTCATCTATCTCTACTTTTACTTCATCATCAAGCTCAGGCATCACGTCCACCGATGCAAAGGATGTATGCCTTTTTCCCGCAGTGTCAAAAGGCGAAATCCTTACAAGCCTGTGCACTCCCTTTTCCGATTTTAGATATCCGTAGGCATTTTCCCCCTCTATAAGCAAAGCGGCACTCTTTATGCCTGCTTCATAATCCCTTAGCATATCAAGGATTGTTATAGCATAACCTTTCCTTTCAGCCCATCTTGTGTACATGCGAAGCAGCATTTCAGCCCAATCCTGGGCTTCCAGTCCTCCTGCCCCGGAGTGTATTGTGAATATCGCATTATTTCTGTCATACTGCCCCTTGAGCAATGTCTCAATTCTGAAGCTCTCTACATCTTTCTGAAGAGTCTTGAAGGATTTCTCCACCTCAGGTATCACCGATTCATCCTGAGCTTCCATCCCCAGCTCTATCAATACTTCAATATCCTCATACTCTTTTTTCAGGTTTTCTATTTTTTCTGTTTTATCCTTTAAAGCCTTTATTGTTTTCAGAACCTTTCCTGCATTTTCGGCATCATTCCAAATACCTTCCTGGTTCATCTCCTGCTCCAGTTCGTATATCCTCTCCTGTATCGATGTCAGGTCAAAGGGACACCTCAATTTCCTCTATTGCATCCCAAATCTCGGATAAGCCGTATTTATACTGTTCAAGCTCCAACATATATTATTCCTCCTTATTTATTCATCCCGCAGCATTTCTTGTACTTCTTGCCGCTTCCGCAGGGGCAGGGGTCATTTCTTCCTATTTTGTCCTCCTTTACTACAGGCTTTCTCACTCCGCCCTCCTGGTTTGTGGCTACAGGTTCAGCTACCTTTTCCCTTTGAGGAAGGTTTGAAATATTTACATGATAAATGAATCTTACCGTATCTTCCTTTATATTTTTTACAAGCTCCAGGAACATATCATATCCCTCAATCTGGTATGCCTGAACGGGATCCTTCTGCCCGTAGGCCCTGAGGGATATTCCCTCTCTCAGCTGATCCATTGCGTCTATATGATCGATCCACTTTGTATCAACGGATCTCAGCAGCGCAACTCTCTCCAGTTCACGCATTACCTGGGGATCAACCTGTGACTCCTTCTGTTCATATATATCTACAGCCTTACCGGTAATAGCCTCAGTAAGCTCTTCCCTGGTGAAATTCAGCAGTTCTTCCCTGGCAAAAGCATTCTTCGGAAGGAAAATCGTATGCAGATATTCCATCAGCCCTTTAATATCCCACTCTTCCGCAAACTCACTGCCTATAGTATAGGTGGCAACTGCATCCCCTATTATTTCGGCAATCATTTCCATGATGTTTTCCCTTATGTCCTCGCCAAGCAGCACCTGGCGCCTCTGGCTGTATATGACTTCTCTCTGCTTGTTCATTACATTGTCGTACTGCAGCACATGCTTCCTTATATCAAAGTTCCTGCCTTCCACCCTTTTTTGCGCGTTTTCTATGGATTTTGAAAGCAGCGGATGCTCAATGGTCATATCCTCTTCCATTCCCAGGGATTCAACTATTTTCATTATTTTTTCGGAACCGAAGAGCCTCATCAAATCATCTTCCAAAGATATAAAGAACCTGCTGGAACCCTGGTCCCCCTGCCTTCCGGCACGCCCCCTCAGCTGATTGTCTATACGGCGTGACTCATGCCTTTCGGTACCCAGTATATGGAGCCCTCCCAGTTCCTTTACTCCTTCTCCCAATACAATGTCAGTACCTCTTCCTGCCATATTGGTTGAAATGGTGACCATGCCGAGCTGTCCTGCCTGGGCTACTATCTGAGCTTCTTTTTCATGATGCTTGGCATTCAATACCTCATGGGGCACTCCCCTCTTTTTCAGCATATCGCTGAGCATTTCAGAGGTTTCAACAGATATGGTGCCTACCAGGACAGGCTGCCCCTTTTCATGGAGCCTTACAATTTCCTCAACTACCGCATTGAATTTACCTCTTTTGTTCTTATATACCGCATCGGGATAATCTTCTCTTATCATTGGCATGTTTGTAGGTATTTCAACTACATCCAGGTTATAAATGGCCAGGAATTCGTTTTCTTCGGTCTTTGCCGTCCCTGTCATGCCGGCCAGCTTGCCGTACATTCTGAAATAGTTTTGAAAGGTTATGGTTGCAAGAGTCTGGGACTCTCTCTCCACCTTGACGCCTTCCTTTGCCTCAATGGCCTGATGCAGGCCGTCGCTGTATCTTCTCCCGAACATAAGCCTGCCGGTAAATTCATCGACAATTATTATCTGCCCATCCTTAATTACATAGTCAATATCACGGCGCATGAGGTTCCTTGCCTTAAGTGCCTGGTTTATATGGTGCTGTATCTCCATATTGTTGGCATCGGCAAGATTTTCAAGGTTGAAGAATCTTTCGGCCTTCGCCACCCCTTCCTCTGTCAGGACTACGGTATGAGCCTTTTCATCTATTGTAAAGTCAGCTTCATTTTTAAGCCCTCTGACAAAAGTATCAGCTACATAATAAAGCTGTGTGGATTTTTCTCCGACCCCGGAAATTATAAGAGGAGTCCTGGCTTCATCTATCAGAATACTGTCCACTTCATCCACAATCGCGTAATTCAGTTCTCTCTGAACCATTTGGTCCCTGTATATAACCATGTTGTCCCTAAGGTAATCAAAGCCGTATTCATTATTTGTCCCGTATGTTATATCAGCTCTGTAGGCCTTCTGCCTGTCTTCCGGTTCAAGCCCGTGAACAATAAGCCCCACGGACATTCCGAGAAAGTTGTACAGCTTCCCCATCCATTGGCTCTGGTATGTTGCCAGGTAATCGTTAACGGTAACAAGATGTGTACCTCTGCCTGTAAGAGCATTCAGATACAATGGGAGCGTTGCAACCAGCGTCTTTCCTTCACCGGTTTTCATCTCTGCAATCCTGCCCTGATGCAGTACTATTCCGCCCATCATCTGCACATCAAAATGCCGCATTCCCAGAACCCTCACGGAAGCTTCCCTTACCACCGCATAGGCTTCCACCAGCAAATCATCCAGGGTCTCTCCGTCGGCAAGCCTTTTCTTGAATTCATCAGTTTTGCTCTGCAGTTGCTCGTTGCTTAGCTTCTGCATGGCAGG
>JAKJBU010000111.1 GCA_022706825.1 Bacillota bacterium | reverse complement strand
CTTTTATATTTATAATTGAAGTATTTGCTGTGTTTATTATTTATCTGGTGCATTATATCCTGCAGCTTTTTGTCAAATGTCTGGACAATTATATGATAGTGATTATCCATCAACACAAACCCAAACACTTTATACCCCATTCCTGCAGTTGTCTCTTTTATCTGCTTTATAAAATATCCTTTATCTACGTTTTCTTTGAAAATATACTCTTTATTATTACCTCTGGCAATAACATGATATATCCCGCCTTTAACTATTCTCTCCACGGTCTCCCCATAAAAAATCCTCCCAGTAACTATATCCATATTTTACCATAAGGATTTATTCCTGTCAATAACTGTCTATCTGTCGTGCCTGGCACCATAACTCACCGGACATCTGCATATTCGTACTTACTCCTCTGTAAAGTTTCTTTTGCTTCCTTGATGAAGCAGGCAACTTGTAAATGTTTACAATGGAAATTTATGATACAATAAAAATGAATGGATAAATTACTTACAAACTTGGAGGAGACCCTATGCATGCAAGTATTCTGATTAAAAACGGAAGATGTATGACTATGGAAGGAAAAGAAGAAAAGAAATGGATTGCTGTTGAACAAAACAAAATCGTTGCTATGGGGGATAACACAGAATATGAGTCTCTTATTGACGGGGATACGATTGTGTTTGACGCAGGGGGAAATACTGTGCTTCCCGGATTTATCGACAGTCATTTTCATGTGATTCAAACTGCACTTGACTCTATAAGTGTAGATTTAAGCTATGCAAAAACCTATGAAGAGTTGGGGGAACAGCTAAGAGAAGCAGCATCCTCTTTTACCGGAGGCTATATCAGGGGAATCCGTATATCGGAAGAACAGTTTACAGAGGGGAGATTCCCCGGGAGAACGCTCCTTGACAAGTATTGCAGTAATGTTCCTGTTGTACTTAATTCCATGGAATATCAGGTAAGCATATTAAACACCTATGCTATGCTATATTTTAAAATACCTTTTACAGCTGAAGGTATTGAACTGGATAGAAAACAAATGCCCACAGGTATTTTTAGGAAACAAGCCAATGCTATTTTGCGTACAAATATACTAAAAAATATTTCAGATAACATCAGGAAAGATGCAGTTGAGGGAATAATGGGAACTCTTCTCATGAATGGCATAACTACCATTAACGCCATGGAAGGCGGATTTATGTACAGTGATAAAGATGCAGATTTCCTATATGAGCATGGCAAAGAGTTTCCTATAGATATTGAACTATTTTACCAAACTATGGACATTGAAAAAATTAAAGCCATGGGATTAAAGCGACTTGGAGGATGCCTTTATGTCGATGGCACTTTTGGCGCCAGAACCGCAGCACTTTCTTTTCAATACGCTGACTGTCCGGGTACCATGGGAAGCCTCCTTCTAACTCAGCAGGAAATCAACGATTTTGTTTTGAACTGTTATAAAAACAACCTTCAGCTTGCCTTATACACAATCGGTGACAGGGCTATAGAAATGGCTATAAATGCCCATGAAAACGCATTTTATCAGACCGGAATTATTGGACTTCGCCATCGTTTGGAACACGCTGAATTGATAAATGAAAAACAAATACAAAGAGCTAAAGAATTAGGAATCCTTCTTTCTATGCAACCTTCCTATGAAACCTATTGGGGAGGTCCAGGAAAGATGTATGAACAAAGGCTGGGAGACAAATATATTCTTACAAACCCATTTAAAGAAATCATTGAAAAAGGTGTAATAATATGCGGAGGCTCCGATAGTGATGTTACGGAGCCACGGCCCTTACTGGGTATTCACTCGGCAGTAAATCACCCGGTTGTAAAGCATAGAGTTGATATTTATGAAGCATTGAAAATGTTTACATGCAATGGCGCATACGGCATTTTTCAAGAGAAAAACAAGGGCACTTTAAGTGTAGGGAAAACAGCAGATATTATAATATTGGATAGAGATATACTTTTAGTTCCGTCACATCAAATAGAAAAAGCAAGAGTCTGCGTAACTATAAAATCAGGTGAAACATTATATAGTAACCTTTGATAGGGATCGGTGAAACAGTATGCTGAGTATTAATTTTTTGGGTAAGCCAAGAGTTGAATATAACGGTAAAAAACTGGAAGAACAGTTGGGCAGTAAGGCTGTTGTTTTAATCTGCCTTCTCGTGTTAAATGAAAAAAGATATATGAGCAGAGAGAAGCTTGAAGGTTATCTCTGGCCTGACAGCAGTACGGACGCAGCAAGGTATAATTTAAGATATAATTTGTGGCTTATAAAAAAAAATATAGGACCTGATCATAAGGGGCATAAATTTTTGCATGTAGATAGTGATTGCTGTTCCATAAATAAAGAATATGAATTTGAATGTGATACCTTTGAAATCATGAGCTTTAAACACAGCCAAAATGACTCTTTGGAGAGTATTCTAAAGCTCAAACAATTATTCAGGGGAGATTTGCTGGAAGGCTGTTATTTTAAGAATTGTGATGAACTCAACGACCTTATCATATTTGAAAGAATGAAATATGAACAGCGAAAAGTTAAAATACTGAAGAGTTTGGTGGACTACTATGAAAAAGAGGAGAGCTTTGATAACTGTCTTGAAGTAATAAATGAGATCCTTGAAATTGAACCCTATGATGAGGAAATGGTGCTAAAAATACTTGATATTTATGTAAAGTGCAGAAAACCGGTTGCCGCAATAACATATTACAATAATTTCAGCAAATTGCTGACAAGCAGCCTTGGGATATCTCCTTCAAATCAACTTAGAAAAAAGTATGAAGAAATAAGGTCCGTATTATCGGATTCTATTGATAATAATAGTTCTAAAGCAAATATGGATACATTCATGAAAGACATTAGTAAACAAGAGAATGTTTCGGTTATAGAGATTATTTCCGATTGCATTAAAAACGTAGATTATTTTTGGATCTCCGATGTAGTTGGCAAAATAATCGAAGCTGTAGGTACTGATTATTTGAATCAATTGAGCGAAAAAGAATTACTGGATCTAGCATATATACAATGTGACATTCTGTATTATTGTGACGATAAGTTTGAACATATAAAGGATTATGGGCGTGACACAATGAGCGTATGCATAATAAATGCTTTTGTAAAATTATTAAGGATTATCTGCAGTAAACAGGAACTTACGATCATAATTCTGAACAATACCGATATGGATGATACCTCCCTTAATGTACTAAAATATCTTAAACGAATTAAAATAGAAGGGCTAAAGCTAGTAGAAGAATAATGCGCACTAGCGTGCGCATTCAGTTTGCAGACAAACACGGTTTCAGCCAGAAACGGAAACCGTGTTTTTTCATGAAATGGAATACTTTTTGAAGTA
>JAKJBU010000110.1 GCA_022706825.1 Bacillota bacterium | reverse complement strand
TCCTTGTTCCTTAATATAGTTGTCTACTTCCTTCTTGGCTTTATCCACCATTTCTTCTATTCTGGCAGGATGTATTCGCCCATCCACTATGAGCTTTTCAAGGGCAACCCTTGCAACTTCCCTTCTAATTGGATCAAAACCTGATAATATAACGGCTTCTGGTGTATCATCGATTATCAAGTCGATGCCTGTAAGTGTTTCCAATGTTCTTATATTTCTGCCTTCTCGTCCTATTATTCTGCCCTTCATTTCATCATTTGGCAGCGGTACAACGGATACTGTAGTTTCAGCCACATGGTCCGCTGAACATTTCTGAATTGCGCTTGCAATGACTTCCTTGGCCTTTCTTTCTGCTTCTTCTTTAGCCTTGGTCTCAATATCCTTGATCATCATAGCAGCTTCATGCCTTATTTGTTTTTCAATATTGTTTAAAAGCAGTTGTTTTGCATCTTCAGATGATAACCCCGATAATCTTTCCAGTTCTTCCACTTGTTTCTTGTAAAGCTGTTGTACTTCCTCTAAGGATTTCTGAATCTCCTTTTGCTTTTTGGCTAGTGCTTCATCTCTTTGCTCGAGGTTCTCAACCTTTTTGTCCAGGCTTTCTTCCCTTTGGAGCAATCTTCTTTCTGCTCTCTGGATTTCGTTTCTTCTGTCACGAATCTCTCTGTCCAGTTCTGCCCTAAATCTGTGAATCTCTTCTTTAGCCTCAAGAACAACTTCTTTCTTTTTTGTTTCCGATTGCTTTTCAGCTTCACTGACTATTTTTAACGCCTGCTCTTCGGCATTTTTTATTTTCGATTCAGCAATATATCTTCTAACTAAATACCCAAAAATGAAGGTAATTAGTGCAATTGCTATATATATTACATATTCGATAATATTTTCACCTCCTCATTAATTTATTTTATCGATTATCGGTAACGGTTTCCATTAATCCTTTTTCATAATCATCATTTTCACATTAACAAATAATGGCAACTACGCTTCACTCTCAATTGATACACCATATCAGAATAATTCTATTACTTATACAAAATTTTGTCAAGTTATTGTGACAATTCAAACAATTTAAGGATGTTATGCAGAATTGCTTGAATTTTGCTGGAGGCCTTTCAGTCTTCTTCCTGTAAGATATCCTCTGCCGCCCTTTTGCAGTCATCAATTCCAAAGCCTTTTCTGTAAAGATAGTTAAGAAGCTTTAATTTCTTTTCCCTTCTGTTTCCCTTCAGGCTTGCTGCCTTTTTCTTTGCGGCACTTATTGCGGATGCATAATCATCTATCTCAGCCTTATTAAGCATTTGCTGAATGATTTCCTTGTCTATTCCTTTAGCTGCGAGTTTTTGGTAAATGCTTCGGCGGCTTGTGCCTGTTGTAGCCTTTATGCTTCTTATATAGCTTTCGGCGTAGCTTTCATCATTTATATAGCCTATTTCCTTCAAATATTCCAAAACTTTTTTTATGGCCTTTGGAGCATGCTGCTTGTCGCTGAGGCCCTTTTCAATTTCCATTTCTGTTTTTGGCGCGCGGGCAAGCATAAAAAGGGCAGCTCTAAGAGCGCCCTTATATTGGATTATTTCCAGGGTATTATTAAATTCTATTTCATTCAGTTCCATGCCCTTTGACAAGTTCAGTTCCTGCAGGATGTTATCTTCAACGGTGCATTTGTATTCTCCGTCAATATATATATTGTATCTCTTAGTATTCTTTTTTTGTTGTTCAATCCCAGTGATTCTCATGGAAACACCCTCATATTAGAATTCATCGTTTTCTTCGGAATCGGAGTCTGCGGCTTTTGCTTTGGATATTCCCAGGTTAAACATTTCCCTGAGCTTCTTATCCAGTTCCTTTGTGATATCGGGGTTATCCTTGAGATATTGCTTTGCATTTTCCCTGCCCTGTCCTATTCTTATATCTCCATAGGAAAACCATGCGCCGCTTTTCAATATAAGGTCGTTGCTGACCGCCGCATCAAGAATACTGCCCTCTTTGGAAATGCCCTGACCATACATGATATCGAACTCCGCCTGCTTGAAGGGAGGCGCCACTTTATTCTTGACAACCTTTACCCTTGTCCTGCTTCCGGTTAAATCATTTCCGAGCTTTATATTTTCTATCTTCCTGACTTCAAGCCTGACCGAAGCATAAAATTTAAGCGCCCTTCCGCCGGGAGTTGTTTCGGGATTGCCGAACATAACACCAACCTTTTCTCTAAGCTGGTTGATGAATATAACTGTAGTCCTGGATTTGCTGATAGCGCCGGCAAGCTTTCTGAGTGCCTGTGACATAAGTCTTGCCTGCAGTCCCACATGAGCGTCTCCCATTTCACCGTCTATTTCCGCTTTGGGAACCAGTGCCGCAACAGAGTCAACAACAACTACGTCAATTGCTCCGCTCCGAACAAGTGTTTCCGCTATTTCAAGCCCTTGCTCCCCTGTATCCGGCTGAGATACTATCAGGTTCTCGATATCCACTCCAAGATTCTTGGCATATAGGGGATCCAATGCGTGTTCCGCATCTATAAAGGCTGCTTCACCGCCGTTCTTCTGTGCTTCTGCAATAACATGCAGCGCTACGGTAGTCTTTCCCGAGGATTCAGGCCCGAATATCTCGACAATTCTTCCTCTGGGAACTCCGCCTATTCCCAATGCTATATCAAGTTCTATAGAGCCTGTGGAAACAGCTTCAACATTCATTTTTGTGGCATCGCCAAGCTTCATAATGGAGCCTTTTCCGAATTGCTTTTCAACCTGGCTGAGAGCCAGTTCTATTGCTTTCTTTTTATCGTTCATTGCTGAGCACATTAATTCCTGCACCGTCCTTTCATCACTTATGCCCTTAAGGCAAATCGAACAAATGTTCTTATGTTTCTATTATATTATATTGCTAATTGTTAGTCAAGAAAATTACATAATTTTACTGTTTTTATCCTGATAAAAGTTCTCTTCTGAGAAAGTCAAGGGCTCTGCTGCTTGAACCCCATCTTATTCTGTTCCTGTTTCCGGTCAGCATGATTTTTTGCACATTTACGGAATTGCCTATTGCTATACCTATATAACAAAGCCCTACCGGCTTTTCGGCGCTTCCTCCGTCAGGCCCTGCTATACCGGTTATGGAAAGCCCGATATCCGTATTGCTGAGCTTTTTTGCGCCGACAGCCATTTCTTCCGCCGTCTGCGGGCTCACAGCCCCGTATTTTCTTATGGTTTCTTCCTTAACCTTTAGTATGTTTATTTTGGATTCATTACTGTAACTGACGACTCCGGAGATTAAACTTGCAGAGGCTCCCGGAATATCTGTCAGGCGGCTTGCGACAAGCCCTCCGGTGCATGATTCCGCCAGTGAAATAGTCAGGTTTTTTTTCTGAAGCAGCTTCAATACC
>JAKJBU010000010.1 GCA_022706825.1 Bacillota bacterium | reverse complement strand
AATCCCGGTATCATTTGTAGAAAACGGCGAGGAGCTTAAAGACAGGTTCCTGTTGGAAGTAGGAAAACACCAAGTAAAAATTATGAAAGAAGTATAAAGGCTTCAGATGAAGTCTTTTTTTTGAAGATTTTTAGCAAAATGTATTTATTTACATGACAAATTGCAACAATATCATGGCAGAAAACGTCATATTTCATGCTATAATTAGTTTATGAAGCAATATATTTTAAATTGTGAGGTGCCTATGAAAGAGAAGAAGTTTTTTGCCGTAATTATTGCACTATTATTCGTATTAATGCTTGCTGTCGGCTGCTCATACAATCAGGCTGCACCGGCAATAACCACAAATCCCATACCTGCCGACGCTGAACAACCCCAAGAGACAACTGTTACCGAGGTATACGAGGCTCCGGATCCTATAGAATCAGATCAAGATGAAAAGCTTGGAGTGGTATACATAAGTGCCAGTAAACTCAAGGTAAGAGAGTCGGCGGGAACTGATGCAAAGGCATTGGATGATCTTATCAAAGGCACTGCTGTAGATATAGTTGAAGAAAAAATGGATGATTCGGGGAAGGCCTGGTACAGGATAAGCTATGACGGTATAACAGGAAGTAATGAAGGTTGGATAGCTGCCGAGTATACAGTCAGGGACAGGACCGAGCTTCTGGATGAAAATCTGAAGAAGCTTGATTTTTCACCTCAAAATAAGACCTATGAATATCCGGGGAATCCCAGAGTACAAGCAAGGGGAATATACCTCACCAAATATTCTGCTTCGAATGACAGGCTGGACAAGCTTATTGAAATGACAAAAAGGACAAAGATAAATACATTTGTTATAGATGTCAAGGACGACAAAGGACATATGCTTTTTCCCACCAAGGCTGCGGAAAAGTACAGTCCTGAAGCCAATAAGTATGCTACTGTCAAGGACATTGGGGCACTTATGAAAAAGCTTAAGGAAAATAATATATATACAGTTGCCAGGATAGTATCCTTTAAGGATCCTACTTATACCAAACAACATCCTGACAGGGCCATTATATACAGGGACAGCGGAAAGCCTTTTACAAACAGCGACGGTTTGATTTGGGCATCTGCCTACGACAAGGTTCTGTGGGAATATAACCTGGAAGTGTCAAAGGAAGCAGCGGAAACAGGCTTTAATGAAATACAATTTGACTATGTAAGATTCCCTGCATCGGACGGAGGGAAATTGGACAAATCCCTGGACTACAGGAATAACGAAGGGGAATCAAAACCGCAGGCTATACAGGATTACCTGAAATATGCAAGGGAGCAGCTGGCACCTTTGAATGTATATATATCGGCCGATGTATATGGCCTTGTAGGCTCGGTAGCGGATGACATGTCGCTGGGACAGTACTGGGAAGCGGTCAGCAACGCAGTTGACTATATTTGTCCGATGATGTATCCAAGCCATTATGCCAACGGCACTTATGGACTTCCGGTACCTGATGCATATCCATACGAAACTGTTTTCAATTCCGCCAAGGATTCTGCAGCCCGGAACAAGAATATAGAGACACCCGGGGCCATAAGGCCATGGATACAGGATTTTTCTGCACCTTGGGTACCTGGGCATATCAAGTATTCGGACAAGCAGGTAAAGGAACAAATAAGAGCTCTTGAGGAGAATGGCATTGGAGAATATCTTCTTTGGAATGCCGGAAACAGGTATTCGGAAGGAGCGGTAACGGAATAGAATTAGAGCTGACAAGAATAATATCTATGCACGGTTCAAATTGATGAAAAAGCATGGGAGAAATAATCAATGAAGGAATCGGGCCTGATCACAGGCCTTTTTTTTTCAGATATCTGAACAATAGGTTCACCCAGACAAAAGTTAAGATATATGTTGCTATGGACCAAGGAACAATCCTCCAGCCCGTAAACACTATTGTTCTTGTATACAGGCTTAGAATTTCAAAAACCAGTAAAAGCATTATACATATGACGGTGTACACGATGGCAGGTTTAATCCTTTCGGGCAGGAATAATGCATATAGCATTTCAATCACCGGATAAAGAAATACACCTGATATTATAATATATAAGAGTGAGTCTGATTGGTTGATATAGTGGTATAGCCCGGCATATTCCCCCAATGCTGTTTCATAAAGCAGGGAAAATCCCATGCCGGCAATAGCAACCATTATATGCTTGAAGGATATTGACTTCTTCAGAGCGCATATTAGAAATATGATCCATGCAGCTGCTATAGCGCCGTAAAAACATGCCAGTGCCATTTAAATATCTTCCTCCGGTTTTCTGTAAATAATGCTCAATTTTTATTAGTATGACCCAAGACAGTCTGATTAATCCAAGCCTGAATATATAAACCTAATAATCCGTATAATATGAATAATGCGACGTGAGGACACGGGGACGTTTCTCCCGGGGACATGGGGACGTTTCCCCCGGGGACACGGGGACGTTTCGCGTGTCCCACTGGAAGTGGGACAGGGGAAACGTCCCCATGTCCCCGCGTCCCCGTGTCCCCGCGTCCCCATGTCCCCGTCTCATTATTCTTCGAATACGTAGTACTATGGAGGAAGCAGTTTGGAAAAGGAAATAAAAAAACTGATGCAAATATCAGCAATTATAACGAGTATTTTATCAATTACAGCATTAATATCCTTTCTATATGTATTAAAGATATATCCCGCTTCGAACCGAAGGATAATCGTCTATATGATTGCCGGCGTATCGGTGTCTTTGCTGTTAATATGGGGGGTATCCCTGGAATTGTCAAGAGCATACAGGTCAGGCAAGGCGAAAGGCTTCAGCATATATATACTGGAAGCGGGAATCAGTATTCTGCTGCCGTTATATATTTATTTGACAGGATTATTAAGCGGAGACAAGGATGATATCAGAAGGTTATATATAAACATTAATAACATTGCGGTAAGACATAATATTCAAAAGAATCCCCCGTCCAAAATACTTATGCTTCTCCCCGGTTGTATGCAGAACAAGGACTGCAGCTGCAAGATAACCGATGACATGGGAAATTGCCGCAGGTGCGGCGGCTGCAGGATTGGAGAAGCTGCAAACCTGGTTGAAAGGTGTGCTATCAGGGCCATTGTTGTAAAGGGTGGTACAGCGGCCAGAAATACCGCAAAGGAATTCAAGCCTGATTTTATACTTGCTGTTGCATGTGAAAGAGAGTTATTGAGCGGTATGGCAGATGTAGGCAGGATACCTGTTATGGGCGTAATAAATCAGAGGCCAAACGGATACTGTACCAACACGACAGTTGATATGCTGCAGCTTAAGGAAATTCTTACGGAGTTGGAGGAAAAAGAGTCGGAGTTAAGATGCACAAAACAAGGGGTAAAAAGAGATGTAAAGGTTCAGAATAACTATTGATTGCCGATTTGCTTTTGGAAACGGAATAGGTTATATTAATATCGTGTCGAATGCTGTCGATATATTAATAAAGACAATGGATTGATGTAAAGCATGCATTATGAGGGGGATGGCAATATGGAAGATAATAAGGCATATATAAAGAAAACGCTTCTTTTATGGGGCACTTTGCTGGTTATCAGTATTCTTCTTGGATATTCCATATACAATGCTTTTTCCAGCCGCATTTATGCAAATGTTTTTGAATCCATGAACAACAACCTGAGATTTGCAGAAAGCTCCTACGGCGTATTTATGAACCAGATGAAAATGGGAATGCTGCAGGCATCGGTAGAAACGAGTATTAAAGAGCTGATTACCGAAAAGGATGGCGCTGCCCTGGAGGATCTGCTGAAAAAATGGGGAGAGCACAGAGACTACGTAGATGAATGGTATGTTGTAGGAGAAGACGGGAATATCATATCTTCGGCGGGAAAGGGAAAAGGCCTGCTGATAAAGACCTCCGGCAAAACAAGGATTCAAGGGATTGTAGAAGAGGCATTATCATCAGGAACTGTTATTACAGGTACAGAGCTGATTCCTATAGGCAGCAGGGGTGAGCTTACCTTAGCTCAATATGTGATAGTGCCTGTGATGGAAAATGAGAAGGATGTCATAGGGGGAATCATAACATTGATGAACCTTGACGGGGATGATAATATAATCGGAAAGATAATGAATGATACAGGCATGCACAGTATAATATCCGCAAAGGATCGGATTATTGCTAGCAGTCTTGAATCAGGGCTGTATAGATTAAACAAAGGAAGCAGTTTGTCGGAAGATATCCGTAAGGAAGTGCTTGAAAAGGATACGTCATTTGTTAAGAGGCTTGAGATTTTCAGAGGAAACCGGGAAGATAAAGACTCATACTTTGGTGCATTTAGGGCTATAAAGGATATTGAAGGAAGTATAATAGGAGTCCAGGGAATTATTCATAATGACCCTTTGGCTGAGACTACACTTGGACAAATAAGGGATTTTACCGTTATTGCAGTTATACTGCTGGCTGCAGTTTTTTCAATAATTGTATGGTCTTATATCAAAACACGGAAGGTTCTTCTTAAGGAGAAGCAGTTTTCAAACAGGCTGAGCAGCATAAAAAGGTTTTCGGATTTGGTAAGGCAAGCTTCCAATGAAGATGAGGTTTATGAAATATTGTTTGACGTACTGAAGAAAAAAAGCGGCATAACTCAAGTCGTGGTAGCGAAAAAGGAGTACAATGACAAACAGTTGACGGTATTTAAGGCCATGGATACGGAGAAGATACAATCTATAAAAAACAGAATGACAATTGAAGAAAACTGCTGGGCTGTAAAGTCAGGAAAAGAATTCATAAATAATGGCAGTAACAATGATTTTGACTGCAAGGATTTTTACAGTGAATCAGTAAGTTATATCTGTCTTCCGATAATACTCGGAGGTATAGTTTCAGGGGTAATTCAGATACAAAGCGATAGGAAGAATTATTTCAGTAATGATTTGATAGAGGAGATAAAAGTTTACATAGATAACATTGCTCCTGTAATCAGCAACATAAGGCTGCTGGAAAGCCTTAATAATATGGCTTCCATTGATACACTGACAAAGGCATATAACAGAAGGTATCTTGAAAAATATCTTGAGGAGCAGATTAAAATATCAAAAGAGAATAATCTTCACTTGAGTATAATAATGATAGACATTGACTTCTTCAAGAGGTTCAATGATACTTATGGCCACGATGCAGGGGATTATGTACTGATGTATTTTGCCGATACCTTGAAGTTCAATGTTCGGGAGACTGATGTCGTGTCAAGGTATGGAGGAGAGGAATTCATAGTGGTGCTTCCCAGAACGAATCACCGCGGAGCATATAGGGTTGCAGAAAAACTAAGAAAAAAGGTTGAGGAGATGTCCTTGACCGCAATAAGCAATGAAAATCCCCCGAAGATAACCTGCAGCCTGGGGATATCTGTCTATCCTCTGCATGGCAATAACATAGACAAGCTTATACAATCTGCAGACAAGGCGTTATACAAAGCAAAGAACTCAGGCAGGAACAGAACCTGTATATTCGGAGATGACAATGAACGGGAGGGGACACAGGAAAGGCATGATGACATTAAGAATACCATATAATATATGTTAATAAAAACATTTATAAATAAGCAATACATATAGAATTGGAGGAAAAAATATGAATGAATCATTTTCCATGGTTGCGAAGCATGTTAATACTGTCAGGTCAGAGGATAAGATTTTTGCTTTAAACAGAGAAGCAGGCAATGCAGTACTGCAGTTCGGCAAGGAGAAGGTAGTGAATGCCACCGTAGGCTCTATACTTGATGAGGATGAGAAGCTGGCAGTTTTGCCTTCGGTGCTGGAAACACTGAGAAATCTTCCGGACTCTGAATTTGCGGCATATGCACCTATACTGGGGACTCCTGACTATCTTGAGTCGGCAATCCAGGCTACCTTCAAGGAATACAGGCCTGAAGGATACATAAAGGCCGCAGCGACTCCGGGCGGCAGCGGAGCTTTAAGGCAAACAATCTGGAATTACTCAGAAATCGGAGATACGATACTGACCTCCGACTGGTACTGGGGACCGTATAAGACTCTTGCAGAAGAGAATTTGAGGAAGTTAAGCGTGTTTTCTCTTTTTGACAATGAAAAGAGATTCAATCTTAATTCTTTTGAAATGAAAGTCAAAGAACTGCTGATAAGACAGAACAGCTTGGTAATTCTGCTGAATTCCCCTGCACAGAACCCCACCGGTTATGCTCTAAGCGATGAAGAGTGGGAGCAGGTTATTATGATAATAAAAAGGGAAGCTTTGGATGAAAGCAAGAAAATTACGCTTATTTGTGACATAGCATATATCGACTATGCAGGAAGGGCTTCAGACACAAGGAGATTCATGAGACTTTTCTCCGGATTGCCGTCGAATGTTCTGGTTGTCGTAGCCTTCAGCATATCCAAGAGCCTTACGATGTATGGGCTTCGTACAGGAGCTGCCGTATGCGTAAGCTCCGATAAGGGTGTAGCTGAAGAGTTTTCCAGTGTCTTTGAGGCTTCCAACAGGGGTACCTGGTCCAACGGAACAAGATGCGGTATGAAGCTGCTCTCTGTTATTATGAATGATAAAGAGCTGCTGCACAAAGTGGATGAAGAGAGGGAACAGGTTAGACTGCTGCTGGAGAAAAGGGCGGAAGTTTTTACTAATGAAGCAAAAAGCGTCAAGCTGGATATATGCCCGTATAACGCAGGATTTTTTGTCACCATACCTGCCGCGCAACCTGAAGAAAGCTGCAGGCTGCTGAAAAAGGACAATATATTTGCAGTACCGATTTCAAGGGGGATAAGATTTGCAATATGTTCGGTACCTTTATACAAAATGAAGGGTATAGCTGAAAAAATAAAAAAGGCAGTGGAATAGATTGGCTCAAACCCATCTTTCGAGGAAGGATGGGTTTTTTCATGTAAAAATATGGATGCACATTGCAATAAGACTTGCACGTTCCCAAAACCGTTTCATATTACTGGTATTATGATGAATAAGTTTGGAGGTTGTCAAATGGGAAAAAAGTTCAAATGTCCGATGATGTGCGATATGCATATGATGCATGGAATGAGCCCTATGGATATGATGCCTTATATGCCGGTGGCAGAAGAAATTGAAATGGATAATTTTTATGAGGATGAGGAAGACGACAGGCATTTTATGAAGATGTATCCTGAAAGCTGCAGGAAAATAATGATATACGTAAAAGTTGAAGTTGACAGGATGGAAGGGAAGGATAAAGAAATACACGACTACCGCCCCGATAGGGAAATGATAAATATGATGACGGATAATGCATATAACAGAATGGTGAAGGATATGCCTGAAATGGCGGAGGGAGAAGAAACCAGACAGTATCCGGTAAGAAGGTTTTCAAGGGATCTTCTGCGTCTGCTGTTATTGAACGAGCTTTTCAGAAGAAGGCGAAGACGCAGGAGAAGGAATTACTATGGCTACCCCTCCGGCGGATATGATTTTGACTTTGACAATGATGACTTTGATTTTGATTATGATAATTATGACTGAAGAGTAATTATCATTCCGCTTTCTTCATCCACTTTGAGCATTTGTTCGCCCAGGGACTTTGTCAGAATACCTCCATTTGTCCACTGGGCTATATCTTTTTCAAAAGCATCTTTAAGGTCTGATGCTGCAAGGACTCTCATTGTTACATTCTCAAGATACTCTATGCTATTTATTATATAATCTTTCTTAGATATCTCATATTGCAGCTTGCTCAAAAGGCTGTAGTCCATTTTAAGCTCATATACTGCAAAGGGCTGCATCCTCACAGTGCCGGCGGCTTTAATGCCGTTGACCGCTCCCTGGGTATATGCTCTGATAAGCCCGCCGGCTCCAAGCATTATTCCTCCGAAGTACCTGGTGACAATTACTATGGAATTAGTGAGTTCCTCCTTTTTTAGAACCTCAAGGATAGGAACTCCGGCAGTCCCGGAAGGTTCCCCATCGTCGCTGGAACGCTGTATATTCATTGATTCCCCAAGGATATAGGCATAGCAGTTATGTGTAGCATCATAATGTTTCTTTCTGATACCTGCTAGAAATTGAAGGGCTTCTTCTTCTGAATATACCGGCTGGGCAAAGGATATAAATCTTGATTTCTTTTCAACGAAACAAGTATCAGCATAACCTTTTAACATTCTATAGCTTGCTGCCATAATATCACCTGCACCTCTGACTTTTGCTGTATATTATTATACAACATTATGGCAAAAATCACTATTTGCGAAATCCAAAGGTTTTTGCCGCAACAGGGCATAATATGAATAATGCGACGTGAGGACACGGGGACGTTTCTCCCGGGGACATGGGGACGTTTCCCCCGGGGACACGGGGACGTTTCGCGTGTCCCACTGGAAGTGGGACAGGGGAAACGTCCCCATGTCCCCGCGTCCCCGTGTCCCCGCGTCCCCATGTCCCCGTCGCATTACTCTTCTAATACGCATAAGATTTTGTACACAGAATATAGGAGGCAAATATGGAAACCAGGATATGGTGCGAATTCACTCCTCCGGAGGAAGTTTGCAGAGATTATATAATCGATGCATTCAAAAGGTATAATGTAATCTTGAACTATAAGCTGGAATACGGGCACGACAGCGAGGACTTTTATAATATGGTCAGAACCTACAATGATAACCATGTACCTTTATCCATATGGGCAACCCTTTCCGATGAAATGGGATATTGGATAAATGAAAGAAATGCGGAGCAATTCGACAGATATGTGAGGAAATTGGCAGAGAGATTTGAGTATAAAGGTTTGAAAATAAAGGGACTGTGTATTGATTTAGAATCACCGTTACAGGACATTAAAAGTCTGTGTGAACCTAAAAATATTATCAGTCTTCTTATTACATGCGGAAAAATGCTTACTGCGAATCTTAACAGAAAGCGCTTTGCTGAGGCCGGCAGAATTTTGTCCGATACTGCCCGGTTTTTGAGTTCAAAGGGTCTGGAAAGCTATGCCGCCTGTATAAGGCATTGTTATTATGACATACGATTCAAATCAGAGCTGATTCAAAATGCCCTTGAAATACCTGTTTTTGGTGTGGGATGGGATAAATACAATCTTATGTATTACTCAACAATGATAAAAAACGAACTGAGAAAAATCAGGAAGGCAGATGTGGATTACTTGATGTATCACCAGATATCATATTTGAAAGAAGTTCTGAAGGATAGACTTGCTGTTTCAATTGGAGTGACAAATGCAGGGAAAATGGGCAATGAACCATACTATGAGAATATCTCCGAATTTGAAAAGGATATCGGGATACTAAAGGAAATAGGAATTAACAGTTTTTCCCTGTTCAGCTTGGACGGTATTATTGAAGAAAGCAAACTGTTGGGTTATCTTGCTGCTATGGAAAGAGCTAAGCCATACAAACCGGCAATATGCAGCCGTGTGATCAGGAACGAGGAGATTTCCAAACTGCTTTTTGGCATCGGGAAGCTTTATTATAGGTTAAGATGAAAGAATAATAATTATTCAATAATTGTAATATCATGTAAATATCCGGTTTATTTTGACGGAAGAAAGTGATATAATAATTGCATACATTTACAATAATTACAATTACTATATTACCTATGTATCGTTTAGGAGGTGAGAGTCTGTGAAAGTGATGAATCTTCCATCAAGCATACTAAAACCCGGGATGACAGCATATGAAGATATTTTTAATGATTTAGGGGTTTTGATTCTCAACAAGAATACTATACTGGATCAATGGCAGATTGAGAAAATCCATGCGAACGGTGTAGATAGAGTCAGGGTCAGACTCACCGAGAATGATAGTTTATATGCAGTTCAGGAAGAAGAGATACCCAGTATCTATGATCCGGGGAAAATAAGAGCTTTTAAAGAAAAGTATGTTGCCAAAGTTGACGAGGTAACTTACGTTATTAAAGAAATTGGCAGAGGTGCTGCTGTAGACGTACAAACAGTCGGCCAGATCAGCAAGCATATAATAAGGGAATTCAGCACTGTAAGTGAAGTTATAAACTATCTTCATCTGGCAAGGCCTTTGGATGATTATACATATTCCCATTCACTGAACGTATCGCTTATGTCAATCATAATTGCGAAATGGCTGAATCTTGGCAATGAAGAAATTGACGAGATTGCGACAGCAGGATTGCTTCATGATATAGGGAAGACCAAGATACCCGAAAGGCTTCTGCAGAAACCCGGAAAGCTTACGAAAAGCGAGTTTGAAGAGGTAAAGAAGCATACTATTTTTGGATATATGATGATGGATAATATCTTGGATGCTACAGCTAATATGAAGTATTCAGTATTGATGCATCACGAGAAAATAGATGGTTCAGGGTATCCCATAGGCTCATTGGACGAAGACATACCCCTGTTTCCCAAGATAGTAGCAATAGCCGATATATATGATGCAATGACCTCCAACAGATCCTACCGGAACAGGATGTGCCCCTTTGAGGTAATCAAGAATTTTGAAATGCATACCTTTGGCAAGCTGGATACCAAAGTGCTGACAGTGTTTCTGAAGAATATTGCCAATTCTTATATTAATGATTTCGTGGAACTCAATAGCGGTGAACTGTGTGAGGTCGTGTTCATAAACCCCAATAGAATTTGGCAGCCTATAGTCAGGTCCGGGGCAGATTATATTGATTTGTCCAGGGATAAGGATAAAAGATTCATTAAAGCAATAATATAGATAATATACTCTGTATTATATTAAGCAGCTTGGCAAATAATAACTTCACTATGAGTTTCAATAATAATTGGGGTGAACACAGTGAAGAGATATTTGAACTATTTTGCTGTCATGTTTCTCGTCCTTGCAGTTACCGATCTCTGTCTTGGAGGCGCACTGACAGGGTTCAGGGGGCAAAACTCCGATTCTGCACCGGAAGGCTTAAACGAAGTGAATAATATCCAAATTCAGCCGGAGGTACAAGAAAATGCAGAAGTGATGAATATTGATGAATTAGGCGAATTCATTGCTTCAAAATCCTGTGAATTTGTACAGGCGGCTTTTGAGAGGGACAGGTCAAAAGTCGAGAGTATGCTTTGCAAGGGTACGATGTATGTGGTTTCTGAGGATAATTCCAGTTATATAAGGTACACCTCAGGGGATTTGCATGTGGAAGGTTATATGGCCACTGACAGGAAGCTTATGCAGGTAAGGCAGAGCTGGCATATAACAGAGGATGACGGAACGATAGCCTCCGGAGTTGAGGTTTTTATAGAAGGGGAAGAAGCCCCTCAAATATGGTATATACATTACAGGAGAAGCTTCGGCCGATGGAAAATATTCATGCTGGAAAACGGGATATGATACTTGTCATATCCCGAAATCTTCAGGGCTTGCATCAAGGGCTGACAATACTGCTTCAAACACAAGCTTTGAAGCTATTTCAAAGGAATATGGGATATTGATCCTTTCTGTGTATTTATGTGCATCCTTTCCCAAAGGCCCAATATTCATAAATGGTATATTGAGGCTGGCTATCGCATCCAAGGGGATTGTGTATTTGTCCCCCCATAGTGGAAGATTTGTCTTTAAGCTTTCAACATCTATATTGTCCGGCAGCCCCAGATAGCTCATATCGGACAAGCCCGGAAAGAAGGGCTCCAAATATAGATTCACACCATATTTTGAGTTTGCCTTTTTTATGATTTTCGTTGTTATTTCAGCTATTTTGCCGTTCTGTCCCCTTGCTCCCGAGTGGGGGTAGTAAGGGGGTGCGAGGAACAGGACTATCATAGGATCACGATAGGGGCAGAATTTGTGCGCTTCCCTGACTATATCAACGGACAACTCCCTAAGATCACTTTCAGGGGATTTTTTTATAAAGGACTCCATATGCTCATCAAATTCTTTTCCCCTGGCTTCAAGGCACATTTTGTAAAGTTCCCGGAATGTAATAACCATTGGTCTTATGGTCGGAAGCTTCGGTTTGCTGCCTGTAAGGGCTTGGAGGCGGTCAGCCTTGTTTTCAATGCTGTGAAGTACTTCCTCAAATGCTTTTTTGCTGATGCCCATAAGCTTATTAAGTACTTCATCCGGTGAAGAAGTTACGGTTATGAAATTAAAATAAGTGTAGGCTGCTGCCGGAGTGGAGACAGAATAAGAGTTCTTTGTGTCTGACTGTTTAAGGCATACAGGAGCCGGCGTCCTGAAGCTCGCCGATACATCCGACAGATCCGGATTAAGTTCTATTTCCTCTATTATTTTTGCCGTGAGAAGATTCGGATTCAAGCCGGAAAAAGGATCTCCCGCATGGGTCTCCTTTCCGACGCAGTAAAAGACCGGCAGTAATTTTCCGACAGCCCCTGTATACATGTACTTGCTGCTGTCTCCGGGGTATTTTGGAAAATGAGGTTCTGATACAATGCAGCATACATATTCCAGCCCCTTCTCATTCTTCAACGCGGCCAGCATTTCAACAGAAGCCAGCATTCCTGCTGAATTGTTTTCTTCGTCAGGAACCGACAGCAACAGGATATTTCCCGGGAAATTGTCCAATTTATTTTCTATCTGATGCATGATTTCGACATCAAGGGCTAATCCGAACTTCATATCCATTATTCCGCGGCCAAAGATATAATCACCCGAGGCGAGATCCGTCCCGGCTTCTTCTGAGAGGCTGATGCCGCTGCCCTTTTTGAGAAGCTCGGTATATTCCAAGGGCTTGAATGCATAATCCTTATAAGTGCCATAATCCTCTACATTTACAACATCAAAGTGGCTCAGCAGTATAACGGTTTTTTTGCTCTCCGGTTTCCCCTCCATCAAGGCATGGACATAGTATCTTCCGGAGGGGTCATTCCTTATTGGGTTGATTCCCGCATTAGCCGGGTTATTCTTAAAATAATCCATCTTCATTACTGTTTCATAGATCTTTTCTGCCATTTCAATTTCTCCAGGTGTTTCAGATATGCTTGGAACACTGCAAAGTTCAATCAGCAGATTTTTCATTCTATCAATATTCATTAATACTCCTCCGCTTCCGTGTATTTTGCACTAAACACTTTGCATTGTATTCACATGTGCAAAATATATACTTACATTTTACCAGAATAAATGGTGCCTGGCATCCGGAAAGTTTACAAAAGCCAGTAATTGGGATAATATATACATAACATCAGTATTTATACTATGTACGGAGGTTCCTCATGTTTAAGAAAAAGAAGAACTATCTGAAACAGATATATAAGATGAATCCGGATACAAATGCGTATATTATTGAGGTCTCATTAATCGATTACAATGAGATTTTCAACGGCTGGGATCCTTCTCCGATCAAGAGAAGGGATGTGGATCCGGAACTTATAAGTTTTCTGGAAGAATGCGATTCCGATATTCCCCTTGAATTTCCTCTGGAACTGATGTTTTACCTGCCTGAAGACCAATATGACAAGGAAAAAGAAAAACTTTCAAGAGTGGGGATAAAGAATTATTTTGACTATAGCGTTCATTTCATCAGAAAAGAGTTAATGCAAATCAGGCAAAAAATATTTTTCTATATTGTAATGGCTGTTGCTTTCTTATCGGTGGGATACTTGTCAGGACAGAAAGCAGAGCCCGGTTTTTTTACCGTTATCTTAATAGAGGGGCTTACCGTCGGCGGTTGGGTATTCTTATGGGAGGCATTTTCATTATTCTTTTTTGCCAGGCAGGAGGTTTCTGGCAGGCTGAAAAGATATATAAGACTCAAAAATACGAAAATCAGCTTTAAATATAATTAAGTCAGACAAGACTTAATTATATTTAAATTCGCATATGAAGAAAATTGCGCAATATATACCTACAGGTT
Organism: Bacillota bacterium; assembly: GCA_022706825.1. Taxonomy (GTDB): domain Bacteria; phylum Bacillota; class Clostridia; order Lutisporales; family Lutisporaceae; genus BRH-c25. The sequence goes on along the minus strand of JAKJBU010000010.1, from coordinate 21,874 downwards.
TGTAAAGTACTCCGACTGTAGGGGAAGTATGTTCTCCTCACCTTCCAAAGCGGGGGATGCAAGGGGGAGAAGCCCCCTGCCGATAAAGGAGGGTGCTCAGGATGCTTGCATCCGTCGAAGGGAACCATAGGGTTCCCTAGCGAAGGAAAAGCGTCGTGAGACTAGCTTTTCCTCTGGGGTATTCCCGTTCCGAGGTCAGGTGGAAGGTTTCGTCGAAGATAGCTTCCCCACGTCGGTATTTGCATTTTCTTGATATACAAGGCATATTCTGTAAGTTGCATAACCAAGCAAGAGCTTGTATAGTATAGCAGGGCACACTTTTATGTATTTTGTCAACAGGCCTCTGATATGGCTTTGGTAAAAAGTTCGTGAAGCCGACAGGAGGTCGGCTTAGGTGTCTCGGGCCATGGAGGGCCTTTTGACACCGTCAGAACTTTTCCAAAGGCATATTAGTAGCCCTGTCAAAATCATAATCCGTGTGCCTCGATATACTATACTGTCTCTTGCGGAGGGTTATGCAAACTTATAGTTGTGTCGCATTATTCATATACTGCGAAACATTTGCCCTATGCATTGCGTCTATAATAATGGGTATGACTGTTCATAATGAAAGAAAAATTGACTTGATACGGGGGTTAAGCATTGAAAAAAGTATTAAGAGCAGCTGCATTCATCCTAATGCTTGCTTTGATTATTGGGCGGCCTGCGATGCAGCTCTTGCAGGCTGAGGCAAAGGATGAAATAAGAATCGATATGAAGGTGGGCTTTGATAAATTCTATAAAATTGGCTTTGCTGCACCGGTATATTTTGAAATAGAAAACAGCCTTCGGGATATAAACGGTGAGCTGCAGGTTGAAATGCCCAATCAATACGGCAGTATTACAATATATGCGATAAACGTAAATCTGCCCAGGAATTCCGTCAAAAAGTTCCTGATGAATGTTCCTATGAATGTATTCAACACCAAGATTAATGTAAATCTTGCAGAAGGGGATAACATTATAAGTAAAAAATCCTTCAGGATAGATCCGGGATTAAGTGCGGATACCTATGCCATAGGGATACTAAGTGACGATTTTGACAGTGTTAAATATATAAATAAGGTGTCCATGAAGAGCTTCGGCAATATAAGCACAAAAAACGTAAAGCTGGATGAGGATAGTTTTCCGGAGGACATGGATGTGTTGAAGGCATTCAATGTAATAGTCATAAACAATTATGACACTTCAAGGCTCAGTACAGCACAGTATGAGACTTTGAAGAGGTGGGTGTCGGAGGGCGGAATGCTTATTATAGGAACAGGGCCTTCCCATAATAAGACCCTGGCAGTCTTTAAGGATGATTTCATTACGGGAGAGGTAGGAGAAGTGAGTACACTCACAACCTCAAGCCTGAATGAGATGGCAGGGAGCAAGACCGGGCCGGCAATGAGCATAAGCGTATCGGATATAACCATGAATAACAGCACACCAGGGATTAAAGACGGTGATTTTGTATTGCTGCAGAAGATCGAGAAAGGCAAAGGCGTGGTGGGAGTAGCCTCCTTTGACTTCGGAATGGAGCCCCTTTCCACATGGGTCGGGAACAGCGCCTTTGCGGATAACTTGATTGTGGGCATAATGCCGCAGTACTATTTCAGTGACATATATCAAAAAAGAATTATAGTCAGAGATGATTTTTATGCCATAGATAATGCGCTCAGGAATATACCGGAGCTGCCTCAGCCAAAACCCTTCCATATGGTGTTCATATATATTGCATATATATTGCTGGCTGCCCCCACAAGCTATTTTATACTGAAGCGCATGGATAGACGGGAGCTGATGTGGTTGACCGTACCTGTGCTTTCGATAGCCTTCTCGGGAGTCGTATATCTTACCGGTGCGGGAACCAGACTGACCGGACCCGTCACAAATGTCATATCACTGGTGGATATTGATAACAGCGGAATTATAAGCCCCAAGGTTTATGCAGGGGTCTTCACTCCCAATAAAGATAATATAAGGATTGAAGCAGCCGGAGATTTTAAGGTTAAGCCTCTCAGAATGAACGATAATTACTACAGAGGGCCTATAGACAATGAAAATACTTCAGGAAGAATAGATTCAAAGATTACCCTGGCTCCCAGGACGGTGCTGGAATTTTACAAAAGCGGCGTATGGAGCATGAAGACCCTTGATATGGAGACCGGTAAAGAGTTTTCCGGCAGGCTGGAGAGTAATCTGAATTATGCAAAGGGTTCTTTTACAGGAACAATAATCAACAGTTCAGGCTTTGACCTGGACGAATGCTATATAATTACTCCGACTCAATATGCCGGTGTAGGGCCTGTAAAAAATGGGGAAACAAAGCAGATAGATGTAAAACCCAGCAGTTATTTCGGACAAAGATATGAACTGATAAATGCAATATACAAGGATCCCTATTCCGGATCTAATAGGGTCAATCGAAATACCAGGCTGACTCCGGAAGAGATGACGGAATTCAGGCTGAATCTTCAAAAAAGGCATGTGCTGGAGCATAGCCTTATGTATGAGGCGTATCAGGGCTATGAGGCACAGCTCATTGCCTGGAGCAGCACCCCTGTAGCCGAAGATCTGCTGGTAAACGGCAGGGAGACCAGAAAGTATGAAAAGGCCTTCATTACCTCCAAGGTGAATCTGAGATTCAGGGACGGAAAAAACGTGGAATACCCCCTTGGCTTTCTGAAGCCTGAGGTTGTCAATAATTTGGATGCAGGGAATTATGATGATTACGGAAAGACGTTCTATGGACGGGGTTCCTTTGAAGTACATTACAAAATTGACGACATCAGAGCTGAGAGTATTAATATACAGTATACGGTAGGAGATACCCAGCGTGTTAAGCAGTATATATGGGATAATGAAAAGAAGGAATGGGATGAGGGAGACTACAGGGACTTTGAAATACATGGAGAACTCCTTGGAAAATATTTGGACGGCAGCAGCATGCTTAAGCTGAAAATAGAATTGAGTGATGCCGATGCTCAGCTTCCTCGGATTTCTGTGAAGGGAAGTGTCAAATAATGCTTTCTATAAGGAATTTGAACAAGAGGTACGGAAGGTTCCAGGCAGTCTCAGAGCTGAATCTGGATGTTCCGGAAGGAGAAATATTCGGTTTCGTAGGTCCCAACGGAGCGGGTAAAACCACTACAATGAAAATTATCTGCGGGCTTTTAAGAGCTACCTCCGGGGAAATAACCCTGGATGGAGTGGATATCATACGGAACAGCAGGAGGATGAAGGAAAAAATCGGATACATGCCTGATTTCTTCGGAGTGTATGACGACCTGAAGGTAAACGAATATCTGGAGTTTTATGCCTCAATATATAATATTAAAGGTCAGGAAAGGAAGAGAATCACCGATGACCTTTTGGAGCTTGTAGACCTCGGCAGTAAGAGAGAAGCATATGTAGACAGCCTTTCAAGGGGTATGAAGCAGCGGCTCTGTCTTGCCCGCAGCCTGGTTCACAACCCCAGGCTCCTTGTGCTTGACGAACCGGCTTCCGGAATGGATCCCAGGGCAAGGTTCGAAATGAAGGAAATATTGAAGAACCTGAAAGGCATGGGAAAGACGATAATCATAAGCTCCCACATACTTCCCGAGCTGGCGGAGCTTTGCACCAGCATAGGGATCATAGACCAGGGCAGAATGGTGATAAGCGGCAGTAACGAAGAGATAATGCAGCAGGTTTATAATAAGAAGGTTGTGAGGCTTAAGGTCAGAGACAGGCTTGATGATGCGGTATTGATTCTGAAGGAGTATCCTTTTGTCGATAAGCTTGTGATCGGTGAGAATACCATACAGGCGGGCTTCGGAGGCGGCGACGGGGAGATGAGCAGGGTGCTGTCTGACTTGATAAACAGGGGAATACCTGTTGTATCCTTTGCACAGATGGACGGCAATCTGGAGGATGTATTCATGAAGGTGACAAAGGGGGATGATGAGCAATGAACATAAATCCTGTGCTTTTAAAGGAACTGAAAGTAAGAATGAGGGGCTGGAAGGCAGCGGGAATAATTGCTTTATACCTCCTGGTGCTTACTGTTGTAGCAGTTTTTATCATCTACACCACATTCATGGACCCTTATAGCTCAAACATTGATCCTCAGGTATCCATAGGTGCATATACGGCTCTTGCCGTGTTTCAATTCATGCTTATAATGTTTATTGTTCCGGCACTTACAGCAGGAGCCATATCGGGAGAAAGGGAGAAGCAGACTCTGGATCTGGTGCTTTGTACAAGACTCAAACCTATATCCATTATAACGGGAAAGCTTTTTGCTTCTACCAGCCAGACTCTGCTGCTCATTATTGCTTCTTTTCCGCTTTTCTCCATGGTATTTCTGTTTGGGGGGATATCAATAAAGGAGGTAATGCAGCTTTTCGGCTTTTATATTGTGACGGCGGTGACTATAGGCTGTATCGGAATATTTTTCTCTGCGCACCTGAAAAGGACGACAGCCTCCACGGTTTTTACATATGGCACCTTGGCGTTCCTGGCTTTTGGAACCATATTCATAGGAGTATTCTATATAAGGATTTTTTACAATTGGGATTATAATAAATTCTTGCCGATATTATATTCAAACCCGTTGACAGGCTTCGGTTCGCTTCTTGCCGAGCAATTTGGGTATTATGGAGGTATAAATGCTTTTTTAGGGCTTTCTGCAGGATCAGGCCAGAATCCCAATGCTGCGAATGCAATCAGTCCCTGGCTTGGGAATATAATATTTGATATTGTATTGTCTGCAGTGCTGCTGATACTGTCAGCTGCAAGGATAAATCCGGTAAGAAAGAGCATATTCAGTTATATAAGATTCCGAGGAAGAAAAAAGAAAAAGGCTTCGGACAGCATATAGGGGTTATGGGGTTATGAGGAGTGATATTTATGAGTCCTGTCGATAAAGAACTGATAAGAATGGTGAGGTGCATAAGAGACAGGCTGCATGCCGCTTTTATCATAAACAGTATTATACTTGGGTTTATATTGGCATTGTGTCTTGGAATAGGGGTGGCTGTTGCTGCAAGATTTGTTCCCATTTACAATGTATATCTGGCCATAATCAAGATAGCGGCATCGGTTGTGCTGGCTGCATTTCTGTATTCCTCCTTCAAGACACCCGGAAACGATTATGCCGCACTTAAGGCAGATTCCATGGGCCTGCAGGAAAGGATAGTCACTGCCCTTGAGCTTATCGGCAGCCAATCCGCCTTTGCGGTTCTTGAAAAGAATGATGCCCTGGCACATCTTAAAGTAACGGATTACAAGAAGAAAATACCTCTTAAGCCAAACAGGAGGTATTTATTGATATGTGTTATTTTGACGATAGTTCTTGCACTTTCCGGTTTCATTCCGAATCCTATGGCAGAAAGGGCAGAGGAGCTTCACAGCCTAAAGGAAAAAATAACCGAACAGCAGAAGAAGGCTGACAAGCTGGTTGAGAAGGTAAAAAGAAATCCGAAGCTTTCCGAAGAACAGAAAAAGGAACTGGAGGCAAGGCTTGCGGAACTTAAGCAGGAGCTTAAGGCAGCCAAGGATGAGAAGGAAATAAGCAAAGCCCTTGGCAGAGCTGAAAAGAAGCTGGAGTATATCAAGGAAAAATATGCAAAGGTTGAAGATTTGGAAAATATAGTAGATGTTCTTTCAAAAAATGAGATGACAAAAGCCCTTGCGGATATGATAAAAAACGGTGATGAGAAGGCTTTCAAGGAAAATATAAGGAAAATGGCGGAAGCTTTAAGGAAGCTTTCAACGGTCGAGAAGCAGAAGCTTGCGGAAGAATTGTCCAGGCTGGCACAGGAAATAAAGAATAATCCGGAGTTAAGCAAGGCATTTGCAGGGCTGGCAGAGAAGCTTGCCTCCGGCGAGCTTGGGGACATATCAAGTGAGCTTGGCGAATTGGATAAAAGCATTTCCGAGCTTATGGAGAATGAAAGCATCAGGAATGCAATATCCGAGCTTGCAAAAGAGCTTGGAGCCGCAAACAGCAGCCAAAGCAGCCAAGGGCAAAACCAAACCGGGCAAGATGGAGGAGGACACCAGGGCCAGGGTAACGCAGCCGGCGGCAATGGCCGGCAAGGCCAGGGCAATCAGCCGGTTGGAAACGGCCAGGGATCCGGACAGGGAAGCGGAGCCGGAAGCGGTACGGACATGGGTAATGAGGATCAGGCCCCCATACCTTCCGGCAGCTCAGGCATCAGTAAAAAGGACGGCTCAGTGAAAAAAGACGGGGAGTATGAGAAGATATTTACCCCGCAGACATTAGGGGGAGACGGCACAACCTCCAACCTCAGCGGAAAGAAAGGTACGGGAGGCACTGTTGAACAGGTCATAACAGACAAGAGCAGGACGGTTCGGGGAACATCGGTGCCGTATAATCAGATAATCGGCCGGTATAAGGACAGAGCGATGGAAAGCATTAGTGCATCAGACATACCCCCGGGAATGAAGGATATGGTTAAAGAATATTTTACGTCACTGGAGGATTGATATGGGGTACGAGGTTGCGGGGTACGAGGTTACGGGGGGACGAACAGTGTTCATCCGTGGGGTGTTATCTGAGAATAGGAGGTCAATATATGGAAATCAACGAAAAGCAGATCAGGGAGATAATAGATACCGTTAGTAAGGTTGAAACTGAGATTGGAAAAGCAATAATCGGACAGAAGGATATAGTAAAGAAGGTATTGATTTCAATCCTGGCAGGAGGGAATGTGCTTCTTGAGGGGGTTCCGGGGCTTGGAAAAACCCAATTGGTAAAGACCCTGTCTAAAGTAATGGAGCTGTCCTTTTCCAGGATACAGTTTACGCCGGATTTGATGCCTGCCGATGTTATGGGGACAAACATAATTGTAAAAGATGACAGCGGCAACAGCCGTTTCGAGTTCCAAAAGGGGCCGGTGTTTGCCAATCTTGTGCTGGCTGATGAAATAAACAGGGCTACTCCCAAGACCCAGTCCGCACTTCTGGAGGCCATGCAGGAGCAGACAGTGACGGTGGGAAAGGTAACCTACAGCCTTCCCCAGCCTTTCCTGGTGCTGGCAACACAGAATCCCATAGAGATGGAAGGTACATATCCCCTTCCCGAAGCGCAGATGGACCGGTTTCTATTTAAATTGAACGTTTTGTTCCCAAGCTTTGATGAGCTGAAGGGCATAATGGACATAACGACTTCCAATAAGGCAGTGGAGCTTAATAAGATTATGGATGGGGAGTCAATATTGGAGATGCGTAAGATTATTAGAGAAGTGCCAATAGCCAAGCCCGTACAGGAATATGCCCTCAGGGTGGTATTGGGAACACATCCTGAAATTGAAGGGGCACCTGAAGGTGCAAAGAAGTATATTCGGTTTGGGGCAAGCCCGAGAGCCGCCCAGGCAATAATTACCGCATCCAGGGCAAGGGCTCTCATGGAAGGCAGATACAATGTCTCCTTTGAAGATATTAAATATGTTGCGCACCCTTCTCTGAGGCACAGGTTCTTCCTGAACTTCGATGCCGTGGCTGACGGAATTACCACAGACGGATTAATTGACCAGCTTTTGGATGAAATAAGTGCTGATATTGTGCCTGCAAGGCATATCAAGGGATAGCGGGTGTTTGATTTGGGTGAACGGATCTTTGATTCAGACTTTTTGAAAAAACTTGATACAATAGTGATAAACGTAAGGATTATGATGAATACCGGTTCGGGAGGCAACAGGAAGTCCCGCAGCAAGGGAAGTTCCGTAGAGTTTTCCGATTTCAGGGAATACTCCCTGGGGGACGATTTCCGGCGTATAGACTGGAATGCCTACGGCAGGTTCGACAGGCTTTTTGTCAAGCTTTTCATGGAAGAGCGGGAGGCAATGGTCAATATTTTTGTTGACAGCAGCAGATCCATGAACTTCGGAGAGCCAAAGAAGTCCCTGTCAGCCTTGAAGCTTTCAGGGGCACTGGCTTACCTGGCATTGAACAACCTGGACAGAGTATGCCTGAACAGCCTGGCAGGAACACTTGTCAAGCAGTCTTCAGTTTTAAGCGGCAGAGGGATGTTCCGGCAATGTGCAGATTTTCTGGAGAATATGCAATTTGACGGCGTCACCGATTTGAATTCCTGTATTAAGAAGAAAGAGTTCAAGGGAAGCGGAGTCTCAATAGTCTTTTCCGATTTTTTCACCCCGGGAGGAATTGAGGATGCGGTAAAATACCTGCTATATAAAAAGCAGGATGTAATCCTGGTTCATGTATTGGCACCTGAAGAACTGAATCCGGAATTGGAGGGTCAGATGAGGCTGCTGGACAGTGAAACCGGTGAAGCCAGGGATATATCGGTTACTCCGGCAATGCTTTCGCAGTATGATAAAGAGCTGAGTTTATTTATGAATAATATCAGGGAATTCTGCAGCAGGATGGGAGCGGCCTATATACAGGTTTCTTCGGAAGAACCCATAGAGAAGATAGTTCTTGAGGAATTTACCAGAGCGGGTATTATTGGGAAGTGATTTTATGACGCTGTTTTCACCTTGGGCATTGTGGTTTTTATCCTTTATGCCCCTTGTAGTGCTTATGTACATATTGAAGCAGAAATTCGAAGAGAGGCAGATTTCGAGCATCTACCTTTGGCAGCAGGTATTGAAGGATATCGAAGTCAATACCCCTTGGCAGAAGCTTAAGAAAAACCTGCTCCTCTTTTTGCAGCTTTTATCGATTCTTTTTTTGGTTTTTGCGCTTTCCGATCCCTATCTTTATACCGGAGGAGGTATGCATTCCAACCTGGTAATTGTAATAGACAATACCGGAAGCATGAATGCAAGATATGAGAATGGCACAAGACTGGCTAAAGCAAAGCAGCTGGCGGAAGAGATGATAAGCCGTTCGGGGACAAAGGCCAATATAACCCTTTTGACGGCGGGCAGGAGTCCCAGGGTTGAAATCGGGAAGACAACAGATAAGGGGGAGGCAATAAGCAAGCTGAGAGATATAAATCCCGGCAATTCCTCGGGAAACATCAATGACAGTGTGAGCCTCGTAAGGGCTATGATCAAGCAGTATGAGGGCGGGGACAGCTATAAGGCTGTATTCTATACCGACAGTCCGGTGAATACTGAGGATTTGAATGCAGAGGTGGTGTCTCTTGCATCGGAGCTTCAGAATGTTAGCCTGGATTATATTTCTTATTCCGATGATAACGGAAGGCTGACGGTCCTGGTGCGTGCATCCAACAGGTCAAATACTTCTCTCGAAAGGGAAATATCACTTTATGGAAACGACAAGGTGCTGGATATAAAGAATGTTGAAATACCTGCAGGTGAGACAATGTCGGTATATTTTGAGGGAATATCCGCTAATGCCCCATATATATGGGCGGAGCTTACCGAGAAGGACGATTTGGCGGAAGACAACCAGGTATATTGCATCCTGGATCCCGCAAAACCCAAAAAGGCTTTATTGGTATCAGCGGGAAATGTTTTTTTGGAAAAGGCTCTGTCCAATATAGAAGGTCTTGAGCTTTACAAGACAAATCCTGATGAGAATTTATACGAGGGCTATGACCTTTATATTTTTGATTCGGCCGAAATATCTCAGCTGCCGGAATCAGGCAGCGTGATGCTTATAAATCCTTCCTTGGGCAACGGAATTATTGAGGCCGGAGCGGGGCTTGAAGGCGGAATTGCTGATATTGCAGCCCACCCTTTAACAAAATATATGGAGGAAGCAAGCTTTACCGTTTCAAAGTATAAGAAAATGGAAGTGCCTTTTTGGGCTGATGTGCTGATAACCTTGGATGGAAATGCGGCTGTCATTTCAGGGGAGTACCGGGGCAGAAAAACGGCTGTAATAGGCTTCGACCTGCACGACAGTGACTTTGCATTGACTACGGAGTATCCTATTTTTATGTATAATCTGGCTGCATACCTTGTCGGGATTGATTTAAAAGGTAAAACCTCATATGTGTGCGGTGATGCAATAGATTTGAATCCGAATCCAGAGGCTGAGGAGGTTGTTGTAAAAACCCCGGAGGGTGTAGAATATAAGCTGGAATTGACGTATCCCATGCTGCCCTTTGATAATACCGGGCAGTACGGTGTATATGAACTGACACAAAGGATAGGTGAGGCTGAAGCGGTTTCAAGCTTTGCCGTCAACTTTCCGGCAGAAACCGAATCGGCAGGCGGCAAACCTGATGCATCAGCTGCTCAGGAAGCTTCTGAAGCAGGTAATGTACCCGGGGGAACAAGGCTTCAGGAGTTGTTCCTGGGTTTGCTGCTGATGGCGGCAGCTATAGAATGGGTGGTGTATATACGTGGTTATTGATTTTGAAAGACCGCAGCTGCTTTTTTTAATTCCATTAGCCATATTTTTTGTACTGTACACTGCCCGAAAGCTGGGCAAGATGTACAAGCTCAGAAGAAGGCTCATACTGTTCCTGAGAAACAGCGTGTTTGTACTTCTGATACTTGCCCTTACGGGGGTCAATATCAAATGGATTGTGGATACAACCACCACATTATTCGTGGTGGATGTCTCGGACAGCATGAGGGAATACAGGACAACCGCAGAGGAGTTTGTCAGGAAAGCACTGGAAATGATGGGTTCCAAGGACCAGTCCGGTGTTGTGGCTTTTGGGGATAACTCTCTCATTGAGAGCTTTGTATCCGTAGATTCGGGGTTTAATACAATTGAAACTGAGCCAAGGGGAATATACACAAATATAGAAAATGCCCTGACAACATCGGTGTCGCTGCTGCCCCAGGGCAGCAAAAAAAGAATAGTACTGATAACCGATGGAGAGGAAAATGAAGGGAACAGCGCAAATCTGGCTTCCAGCCTGATGGGGCAGGATATCGATTTCAAGGTATACAGGATAAACCGTGAAATAGGCAAAGAGGCTGCAGTAGAAAGTGTTACTGTCCCCAAAAGCCTGAGGATCGGAGAAGGATTCAACATTATAGTGACTGTGGAAAGCACTGTTCAGACAGAGGCAAAGCTTACACTTATCAGCGGAAAGGATAAGGGGGCTGAAGAGAGGGTAGCGCTGCAGAAGGGAAGCAACAGGTTTGTATTCCGGGATACGGCGGAAACAGGAGGCTTCAAGAGCTATAAGGCGCTACTGGAGCCGGATACCGACACCGAAAGCAGGAATAATGAGGCCTCAACCTTCACAAATGTCCTTGACAGGCCCAGAATATTGGTTGTTGAGGACGTGGCAGGAGAGGCGGATGAGGTGGCTAGGATGCTTGAAGCTACCGACATGAGCTATGTCAGGGTTAATGCTGCCGGTGTACCGGGGACCTTGGAGGGCTTGTCTGCATACAAGTCAATAATTACCTGCAATGTATCCGCGGAAAACCTAAGCGACGGCTTTCTGAATTCTTTGGATTCCTATGTCAAAGATATGGGAGGAGGCTTTATTGCTGCCGGCGGGGAAAATTCCTTCGCTTTGGGAGGTTATTACAAAACACCCCTGGAAAAGGTGCTTCCGGTACATATGGAGCTAAAGGGCAGGAAGGAAATACCGGATATGTCCATTGTCCTTGTAATAGACAAATCCGGAAGCATGACAGAAGGCGGGGGGGGGATAATGAAGCTTGATCTTGCCAAGGAAGCTGCGGCAAGAACCCTGGAGTCCTTAAGACCCAATGATCAGATAGGGGTGCTGACCTTTGACGATACCAACTACTGGGTGGTTCCCACCCGCAAGGCGGATGATGCGGAAAAAATAAGGGATGACATAGGCACCATAAGGCCGGGTGGGGGAACAAGCATAATTCCTGCCTTGCAGGAAGGATATGATTCAATAAAGAAAACCGATACAAAAATAAAGCATATAATACTTCTCACAGACGGCCAGGCTGAGAGGACCGGATACACGGAACTCGTTGAGAAGCTTGCCGGGGACAATATTACGGTATCAACCGTAGCGGTAGGACAGGGCTCTGATGTCCAGCTCCTTCAGGATATAGCAAAGGGAGCCAACGGACGTTTCTATTATACTGATGAGTTTGCAAACATTCCGAGGATATTTGCCAAAGAGACCTTTATGGCTGCAAGGGCGTATCTTAATAACAGGGAATTTGTGCCTGCTATAACCAATGCTCATCCGGTGCTGGAAGGAGCAGCCGAGGAAGGACTGCCGGCCCTTCTGGGCTATGTGGCAGCCAGTCCCAAGAGTGCCTCCCGGGTGGTGCTGGCAAGCGACCAGGAGGATCCGATACTTACAGTATGGCAGTATGGCCTGGGTAAGACCGCTGCATGGAACTCCGATATAAACGGAAGATGGAGCAGGAATTATGTAGGCTGGGAAAATAACATAAAGCTGTGGCAGAATCTTATCAACTGGACTATTGAAAAATACCGGGAGGACGATATAACTGTAGAGACTGAAGTGCAGGGAGGAAAAGGCATTATAACTCTTAACAACAAGGCGGATAAAGGTGAGTTTGAGACTAAAGCCGCAATAGTGTTTCCTTCTCTGGGGAGCAGTGAGATCACTCTCTATCCTGTTGCACCGGGGCAGTACAGGGGAGACTTTGAAATAACCGAGACAGGAGCATATATTATTAAGGCGCTTCAACAGAAGGATGGGGAGACGATAAATGCCGCCAGTACCGGAATATCGGTGCAATACTCTCCGGAGTACAGAATACAGCCTGAGAGGGGCTATTTGGATAGATTAATAAAGGAAGCCAGAGGAACCGTTATAAGTTCCCCTGAAGATGTATACAAAGGGGAAATGAAGGATATATTCGGGACGGTTGATTTGACCCCCACGCTTCTTATACTTGCGCTTATATTGTATATGCTTGATATTGCCTTAAGAAGGCTGAATCTGCCTCTGGCAGCAGTGGAGGAAAAGCTTTCGGCCGCAAAGGCAAAGCTGATTCCACAGATTAAAAGGCCTGCAAAAGTGAAAGGGCCGAATAATTCTATGGGTGAAGCACCCAAGGCCGTTGAAAAGAAGGTTCATATGCCTTCGCAGGCTGAGGGAAAGCCTGAGGCAAAGGAGACGGGAGCAAAACCGGAAAAACCTAAGACGGAAAATCTGGATACATCCACACTGCTTAAAAAGAAAAAAAGAAGAGAACAATGAGGCACATAAGGCAGCGGAGAAAAATAATGAATATAATCTATAAATACATATTGACTTTGACATCGTGTCGTAGTTTATACTCCAATTGAGAAAGGAGGTAAGGAAATATGGAAGCCATGACGATTAGCCAAGTTTCAAAAAGCTATAGCATCTCTACAAGAATGTTACGTTATTATGAGCAAATAGGACTTATAGAAAGCTTTAAAAAAGAAGATTACGCCTATCGTATGTACAATAAAACTGCACTCTCCCGATTAAGTCAAATTTTGATATTGCGTAAACTGCGGATCCCTTTAAAGCAAATCCAAGAGATACTACAGAAACCTGATGTTGTTACAGCCATAGAGGTTTTTCAACAAAATATAAGTGAACTGGATGATGAGATAGCAGCATTATCAACCATTAAAAGTATTCTCAGCCGTTTTGTTGATGAATTGCAGAAAGCGGCGGATATTCAAATTCATAGTTTGATTACACAAGATGATACTATATTAGCTTCTATAGAGTCCTTATCTTTGACAAGTATCAATTTTAAGGAGGATAAGGCTATGGATAAACTAAAAAAAGCAGATGGGCATCTGTCAAAGCTGAACGATGTAAGGATTGTCTATTTACCACCTGCAACCGTTGCTGCCGCTCATTACATCGGAGACGATCCCGAGCATCATGCCTATATGATGATTGACAGGTTTGTGCAGGAGACTGGTCTGTGCAAAATCAAACCGGATTTAAGGCATTATGGATTTAATCATCCAAATCCTATGGATGAAACTGGTTACCACGGTTATGAAATATGGGTGACAATCCCAGATGATATGGAACCTCCGTTCCCTCTTATCAAAAAGTATTTTGTTGGAGGATTGTATGCTGCTCATATGATTGCAATGGGCAATTTTAATGAGTGGGAATTGCTTCTTGATTGGGTAGATAAGAACGAAAAATATGAGTTTGCAGGAGATATGCAAGATCAAGAGCATATGTGCGGACTGATTGAGGAACATCTCAATTATGTGAACCATATCTATCTAAATAATACAGAACTAGGGGATTTACAACTTGATTTACTTATGCCCGTCAGAGAACGGGTAAAATGACCTTCTGATAATGAGCATAATTGATGGTTGAGTTAGTGCAAATTTTTTATATAATACGACGAAAAAAGAACGGAGGAAGAAAATGAGCAGATTTATAATTGAACAGCCTTTCTGGGATATCTTCCCGGAATGTGAGATTGGTGTACTTCTGATTGGTAATATTGACAACACTGAGGGGGGATGCGAAAAGTTCCGGCCTGATATTATTGAATTCCTTGAACAATCAAACCAGGAAGCGAGGAAGTATTTAACGGAACCTGTACTGAGCCAAAACAAAGTAATATCCGTTTGGAGGGATGCATTTTCAAAATTTAAGACAAAAAAAGGGGCAAGGTCCTCCATTGAAGCCTTGCTTAAGCGCATAGAAAAAGGAAATGAGGTGGGAGCGATTAACCCGCTGGTAGATATTTATAATGGAATTTCGCTCCGATTCGCCTTACCGTGCGGAATGGAGGATATTGATACATTCAAAGGGGATCTTAAACTGACAGTCACAAATGGAGGTAATCCATTTCTTGCTTTAGGCGATGAAGAAATAGACTACACCCTCCCGGGGGAGATCTGTTATTTAGATGATGAAGGAGCGGTATGCCGCTGCTGGAATTGGAGGGACGGGCAGAGAACTATGCTGACTGAAGATACGAAAAATGCAATTGCTGTTATTGAGTCGGTAGACCCCTTAAGGCACAAAGACCTTGAAGCGGCGCTGGATACTCTGTCGGCATGGATCGAAAAAGTCATGATCGGTAAAGTAAGTGCAAAAGTGATTATGGACAGAAACAACAGCACATTGACTACAAGATGACTATTTCATTTCAATCAGATACTTCCAATACTTTTTAGGCATGTGATTTGACTGGAGCTTTGGGTTTATCCTGCTTTTTATGGTTATATTATCAAAATATCGTTTCCAAAGCTCCTGGTAGAATAGTTCATTTTCGTGCAATACAATGTCCTTATTCATTTCAATATCACTCATGAACCATTTCGTCTTGTCGTAAAAAACTCCATAGCTTCTTTTCACATCATGTATGACAAATATCTGATCAGACATCCTGTCGGCAAAATGTTTACCCAGGAGGCATAATGTATTATACTGAGGCTCAATGGGAGCATAATAAATGTTGTTATGAAGCAGACGAAACCTTATAATTCCTGCCAGCAGATGCTTTTCCCGCGCAACCTTTGTTACCAGTCTGTTAATATTGTTTACCCTGTCATCGGCGAGATAAGAATCTACAGTTCTTCCGACTTTGAAGCCAAAACGCAGGTATTCCAAAATAGATATTCCGGCATTCTCATCTTCCGATAAATAAGCATACATAATACCAGCCATTGCCCGTCTTGATATTTTTTGAAGTACGGCATCATGGACTTTCTTTGATTTCTCTTCTTCCGTCCGGATGTAAACCTTGCTAATCAAAAAGTTGTCTGTGAAGCTGTCCTGGGGTACTATTTGCTCAGGAAAATCTTTATTGTAGTATGCATCATATATGGCTGTCAAAAGCCCGTCAAAGCTGCCGTCATAGATATAATACAGCATCAAAATTCACCATCCATTATGCCCGGGAAAAGTGAAAATATGGAGAGCTGCTCAATATTTCCGCGGTTCTTAATATTATCCTCCAGCAGCAGCCTGTTTTTTATGGATACAGCATTGGTTGGTATGCTTTTTTGCGGGAAATACCTGCCTTTGCAGGTAATGAAGTATTTTGCCCGTTTTAGAACTATTCCGAGTTTTTTTAGGTCATCAAAGTCAAGCATGGATACCCTTCTCCCCTGAACTATCCGTTGAGCTGATTTGACTCCTATTCCGGGTACTCTCAGCAATGTATAATAATCTGCTTTGTTGACTTCTACGGGAAATTTGTCAAGGTTCCTGATAGCCCAGCCGCTTTTTGGATCCAACAGCTCATCAAAGTTCGGGTTTTCTTCATTTAATAACTCACCGGAGTTAAAACCATAAAACCGGAGGAGCCAGTCTGCCTGATACAGCCGGTGCTCCCTCAATAAGGGCGGACCGCTGATTGCCGGAAGATTAGGGTGATTTGATACCGGCACATAGGCGGAATAGTATACCCTTTTTAGCTTGTAGCTGCTATAAAGAG
Source organism: Bacillota bacterium (assembly GCA_022706825.1). GTDB lineage: Bacteria > Bacillota > Clostridia > Lutisporales > Lutisporaceae > BRH-c25. The sequence continues at coordinate 5,573 of JAKJBU010000010.1, read as the reverse complement.
ACTCGGACAGCTTCAAAATCTTTAAATCATTATCCTTTGTGGCACCAACGATTAATTGGGTGGATTGGCCTCCCGGGACAAATTGGGGAGTGCTTTTAAACTTAAGCTTTTCTTCCTGATATTGAATTATTCCTGACTTTATGAGCCCCATAGGCTTGATTATTGATTCCTTGGTCTTCTGGGGCGCCAGCAGCTTGAGGCTTTCGCCCGAAGGAAGCTCAATGTTGACACTCATCCTGTCCACATATTTTCCTGTCTCCTCTATCAGCTTATTGCTTGCTCCCGGAATGGCCTTTACATGAATGTATCCGTTGAAATTGACCTCCTCCCGAAGCCTTTTGACAGATTTCAGGAGCAGCTCCATGGTATGGTCGGGGCTTACGCATACGGCGGAGCTTAGGAAAAGGCCTTCAATATAATTCCTCCTATAAAAATTTATTGTAAGGTTAACCAGTTCATCGATGGTAAAGGCAGCTCTGGGAACATCGTTGGAAGAGCGGTTGACACAATATTTGCAATCGTATATGCAGTAGTTTGTAAGCAGTATTTTCAACAGTGATATGCACCTGCCGTCAGGAGTCCAGCTGTGGCAGATGCCTGAAGGCGCAGCATTTCCTATACCGCCTTTTTTGTTCTTTCTGCTGCTTCCGCTGGAGGAGCAGGATACATCATATTTCGCAGAATCCGATAATATTTTGATTTTCTCATTAAGGTTCATAAAAACACCCCTGAAGATATTTATATTATTATATTACCAAACTTTGCCGGAGAATGCAAACATATGTTCGTATATATTATCCGATTATTGTTAAGTTTTATTTGGATTTGCGTTATAATGGAAAGAGGAAATTGCATATGAGAAGAAAATTGCGACGGGGACATGGGGACGCGGGGACACGGGGACGTTTCGCGTGTCCCACTGAAAGCGGGACAGGGGAAACGTCCCCGTGTCCCCGGGAGAAACGTCCCCATGTCCCCGTCGCATTCTTCATAATATATGAAACATTTGGAAACTTTAATCGTCTATTATTAGAGGAATGGAACAGCAGGTAATTTTAGCTATATCAAAAAGTTTCTGAGTAAATTGAGGAGTAGATTATGATGATTGTAAAAAAACCTAATGTGCTGCTTAGTACAATGCTTATCATGTTTCTCATTATGGCCTTTGTATCCGGATGTACTTATTCAGGAAAAAGTCATGAGATAATAACAGCTTTGACTGATGAGGAGCTTTCATACTTTAACGGAGATAAATTCTTTAACGGAGAATATATGAATATCCGCAACCAGTTTTTGAGTTCCACATATGAAAGGCCCGAAGAAATAGATATGTTTCAATTGTTCTATTGCGGCAGCGGCATTGAAGAAATTTCCACAGAAGAGGAAAGAGCAGCTGTTGTTGCATATAACAACTGGGATATGGAGCCGGATTGCGTCTGTACGAAAATCAGCCGCTCCAACATGGAGTCGGTGCTTGGCAAATATATGGGACTGACTTTAGCGGATACAGATGAAATAGGGCTGGAGAATTTTACTTACCTGGAGGAATATGATGCCTATTACTATTACCACGGTGACACCAATTATAGAATGGAGATTATCTTTTCCGGAGGCGAACGGGAGGGAGACATTATCCGCCTTTTCTATGACGATGTTTTCTTCGTTGACGGGAAAAAGATACTGACACTGCAGGAAAAAGACGGCAGCTATCTCTTTGTATCAAATGTGTATTGTGAAAAACCAATTGAAGACGACAACAAGGCGGATGTGGGCTTAGACCAACGCTCCGACGGAAGCATATTTTCTCTTGCTATCCCCGGAACCGGCACCCTGTCTCTGAATGCGTACCCGGTGGATTTTCCTTTCGGCTTGGACCTGACCGAGAAGAGCCGCAAGAGCTTCAGGGCTGAGAGCTTTGGTAACGTAACTGTTGTGGAAAGCGATAATCTGCAGGTAACGTATCTTAACCCTGATGAAGGTGTGCATACCGTTATCACTATCCGCACTGTCAAGGAAGGCTGTTCCTTAGCGGGCGTCACCATAGGCGACACAGAGGAAACCCTTTTAGAACATTGGACCGGAAAACCGCTAAAGAAGATGGACAGCATCTCCTACGACGACGAGGTATGGTTCGGCAAATGTGATTTTGCTTATGCCTATACCCCTGAAGAAGGAACCAAAAGCGTGGTTTTTCTCATTAAAGACGGATTGGTTTCCGGTATCGAAATCATAAACGGCTTAGACGGAGCTATGTATTGAAATTTGGATAACCACGGGGAGGATTAAGATTTGAATAATAAAGTCGCTATAATGCTTTTATTATCTGTTTTTTTATTACTTGCCGGGTGTTCCGGCAATAATGCCTTAAATACCATGGGCATAGAAATTAACAGTATAACATCAAGCATCGGAGCAGTGGGGGAAAATACAAATGACTTTGAAACACAAAGCTTTAAATACATTATGACCTTAACAAACAATGATGCATCAGATATTAAAATTGTTTCTGTTGAGCCGGTGCTATCGCAGGAATTCCAAGATAGGGTTTCAGACAGAGATACAGTTATACACGTAAATAAGACTGTCATCAAAGGCAGTAGTTTAGATGTATCCGGCGAGATCGTTTTTGATGCAAAAGGTCTGACTAAAGAGCAAATAATCAGCATGGAGCCATTTATCAAAGAAATTAGAATTATTGAAGAAAGAATAATTAACAAGTCATTCTAAGCTATCTATACATATTAATACGCATTATTCTTCTTTAACGACATTTTGTTTAGAGGAGGGGTTAACTATGGAATTTCTGATGGCATTGCTTATCTTCCCTTTATTATCCTTTTTGTTTGGCATTATCGGGCAAATATTGATAAAGAAAATATTTATAGTTGCGGGAATAACTTTTGCAGTGTGGTCTATTGCTGCATTTACAGTATTCAATAGTTCTTTTTTTGTATGGGTGCTTGTTTATACGGCATTATCCGCATTAGGTGCAAGTATAGTGCATTTTGGAAAGGATTTAAAGAAAAGAAGTTGAGCTTCGGAAGCAAAAAGAACCGTCCCCAATGCTTTAAAAGGAGGCCATCATAGATGTGTAAAAAAGACAAACTGCTCCTGATAATGATTTTGTCAATGGTAATGTTAATCATCGTCTCTGCTGTGTGCTATGGAAATTCTGCAGAGCCGCCGTCAATACTGATTATAGCCCCTGACGCGCCTGATGAACTGGAGATAAGCATTGGCCCGGATAATGCAGATATTAAAGCAAGCATGAGGGATAAAATTATTGAAAGGTATTATGTTTTTTACTCGGCAGATTTAAGGATAGCAAAGGATTACAATATCAATATCAGTACGGGAGAGGACAGTTTTGAAATATTACTGGAAGAACCTCTGAAAACATATAACAACATCTATACATTGGATTTGGAGAATCAAACACTTACACCCGGCAAATCGTTGTCAAGGTCAATTCTTTTAGTGTCTCTGCGTGTTATTTTGACACTGATAACAGAAGCAATTGTATTCTGGTTGTTCGGTTTTAGGAAAAAGAACTCATGGCTTGCTTTTCTAATAATAAATCTGATCACCCAGGGAGCATTAAATATTTGGCTGAATAGCTCTGTCCCTTTGGCAAGCTATCTGGTTTTTTCACTGATATTTGCAGAATTCTTTGTATTCATTGCTGAAATTATTTTATTCCTTACATTGATAAAAGAGCATAGCCGCAGGAGAACCCTTCTATATGTTATTACAGCAAATTTCCTGAGCTTGTTTGCGGGAGGATATATAATTACAGTTCTGCCGGTATAACGGACTAACACACATTGCTGTTTCAGCAGGGGGTATTGAAAAGGTTGACAGTTATTGCATAATATTTATGTATTATGAAGAATTTTGAGTGGGGGTGGGGTATACATGAAACATAAAGCCTATAAAGCAGCAATATGGGCTGGTGCCTTCTTATTTCTATTTCCGTCGATTGTCTATGCAAATTCATCCTGGCATTGGGTAACTGCAAGCCCAATAAAGGTCTTGCCCTTTGCAGTTGTTTTTACAATTCTTATTGAAACAGCTTCCGTAACAAAACTGGGCAGGGTTTCAGATTACAGGAAAGCATTTTATATTATATGCCTTGCAAACCTAATGTCTTTTATTGCACCATATTTGGAGAGGGCATACAGATTTATTCCTACCAGCGGCGGCTATTCCGTATTTGCCGCTTTCAACAAAGGTCCCTACTATATTGTACTGGCAGGATACTTAATATTAACTATTGCTGTAGAACTGCCAATTGTGTATTTTCTGCTCAGGAAAGATTCTCTGAACAGAAAAAATCTGCTTGTTTCAATTCTATTGTCCAATATCGTTACGACGCTGTTAGTTGCAGTATGTGAAAGGATAATATGCGTCGGGCAATGGTAAAAAATTGTTGATTATGTATGAAAAGAGACAATAATATGCCGAAGATATCAAAGGAGGAAGAGGAGATATGACAGAAAGAGTTTTAACAATGAAGTTAATGGAGGGATTGTATGGAGTCTGCAGGTTAAACAGGGAAGAGGCAATTCCCGAATGGGTATCCCAATGCAGCTTTTATTCTGTTACGAAAACGCTGGATGAATTATCAGTTGTATGTTCTCAAGATAGTATTCCTGATAAAATAAAGTGTGAAAAGGATTGGAGAATATTAAGGGTTGAAGGTCCATTGGATTTTTCATTGATCGGAATCCTTTCCTCAATCAGTACAACACTTGCAAATAAGGGGATAAGCATATTTGCAATTTCTACATACGATACAGATTATATCCTTGTCAAGGATAAAAATATTGATATGGCGATAGATGCATTGTCTGCTGAAAAGTATGAAATAATCAGATAAAATCTAACCAAGGCATAACTAATTGCATCGCATAATATGAAGAATGCGACTGGGACATGGGGACGTTTCTCCCGGGGACACGGGGACGTTTCGCGTGTCCCACTGGAAGTGGGACAGGGGAAACGTCCCCATGTCCCCGCGTCCCCGCGTCTCATGACGCATTACGCTTCAAATATGCCTTTTATATAACTTTTCGCAAGAATTTAGGGAGGAGGGATTGTATTAATCATGAGAATCGAGCATATAGCTATATGGACCAAAGATATTGAAAGATTAAAAATGTTTTATACAAATTATTTTGATGGGATTGCCGGAGAGAAATATACAAATTCCAAGAAGTTTTTCGAATCGTATTTTATTAAATTTGATTCAGGTGCAAGACTTGAACTTATGCAGATGCCGGGGCTTTCATCAGATTCGGATGATACAATCAATCAGCATATCGGATTAACTCATATTGCTGTTTCAACAGGAAGTGCCGAGAAGGTTGACAGTCTTACGGATGAATTAAAGAAAGCGGGTTATACGGTAGTCAGTGAGCCTCGTCATACGGGAGACGGCTATTATGAAAGCTGCATATTGGATCCTGAAGGAAACAGATTGGAGATAACGGTGTAAGAGTCCAGCGGTGTTATGTCAAGAGATAAATAAGTAAGAATTCATTTGTTTTTTACTACTTACCAAAAGGCGCAAA
>JAKJBU010000109.1 GCA_022706825.1 Bacillota bacterium | reverse complement strand
AAGTATTTGGTCAGCCTGAGGCCGGCCCTGCCTGCCCCCTCAATAGTAAGGCCAACGGTGTTGGAGCCGGGGTCGAACACACCATCTGTTCCGGTGACATCATCCTTGAATTTCAGCAGGTAATTTCCATCTTCCAAAGCATATACGTTTTTGGTTTTCCCTGTATAAACAATCTTCATAAGCAAGTTCGTTCCTTTCTTATACTAATTTCACAGTTGAAGTTCCGATGTTATGATTAAAAAGTATATCAAATCATTGAAGGAGGCACAAGAAAAATATCTTATCAGCTCACTAATATATGCTCCCTTGACTATATATAGCTTGTAAGATATCATCAAAAATATACAGGATTTCCTGCATTGGAAGGGAGGTATATAATTGAAGCTTAAAGTATTATGGACAATGGCAGAGGGCATGGGAACCGCCTCTGATTTGGAAATGCTTAAAAATGCCAAGCCTTTCGATATAGATGTGGTTACTGCAGGTACAAAAGGCAAAGATGCTGCAGGCTTTGTAATAACGGGTAAAAAATTCATGGTTCCTGAAGTAAAGGACTTTAAATATTTAAATGCCATACTGGACATATGCAGGATCGAAAAGGTCACTACCGTTATACCCCAATACACTGACGAACTTTTGCTGATGTCTGAAAATACAAAGCAGTTCAATGATTTAGGCATAAAGGTACTGGTTACTGAAGACGCCGATAAGCTTAGAATCGCAAACAGCAAGAGTGAACTATACAAATATTTCAGGCAAAAAAGCTTCGTACCGGAATACACATTGGCTTCTGATATCGATTCAATAAAAAAAGCCGTATACGAACTGGGATACCCTTCTGTGCCTGTATGTATAAAGCCGGTACAAGGGGAGGGGGGAAAAGGATTCAGAATCATAACCGATGAAAAAATCGATATATTCAAGGAGTCCGTTAATTCTCCGAAGCTTAGCCTTGAAGCATATTTGGAAAGTATAAAAATTTCGGACAGCATTCCTGAGCTTTTGGTTACCGAGTATCTTCCGGGAAAAGAATACAGTGTTGATTGTGTATGCAAAAACGGAACAACGTATATTTGCATACCCAGACAGAGAATAGAAACTGCAATGGGAGTATCCAGTGTATCCTTGATTGAGAAAAATGAGGAATTAATTTCATATTCAAAGGAGATAATATCCTCCCTCAGCCTTTCATATAACATTAATATACAATTCAAGTATTCAAGCGAAGGAAAACCGAAGCTCACAGAAATCAATCCAAGAGTATCCGGTTCTTTAGTTGCAAACTGCGGGGCAGGGATAAACATGCTGGAAGCTGCTCTAAGGCTTGCTTATGATATGCCCCTGGGAAATATTGAAATAAAATGGGGAACAAAAATGATAAGGCAATGGAGAGAGATTTTCATACAGCAGCACCCTAAACCATGATTGCCTTATACTTCTTCAGCATAGTGCAGGGATTGTATTTTTCTTTGAATCGTCTGAGGCCGGGAAGCCCCATGTCATCCTCTTTATTAATATATTCCTCATCCATCCTCTTCGCCAGCTCGCTTATAAGATATGCATGAACACCTCTGTGGGTATTGTTTGTAAGCTCAACATGGGATTGTACCGTATCGCCGGATACTTTCTCATACAGGCAAAATGCCGCCACTTCATCATTTTCCAGAACCACTCCGCCCTTCAGGTTGAATTGGGCGATGCTGTCAAGCATCTTATATGTCGGTTCCAACTTGTCTTCCGTATTGTGGTATTTTAATGTAAATGCCTTGCACTTATCTATGTACAGCTCAATTCTTCCATCAAATTCAGGCAGTACGCCCCTTACATAGCTGTAGAGGTTATTCCTTTGATTCCTGAATTTTTTGCCTTCATACCCTATGAAATCCGATTTTTTAAATATATAGTCAAAAGAATCCCTGTCTTCTTCCAAAACAAACCCAAAATCCTTAAAAGCTCCTGTATATTCTTGAGGTATTTTAGAGAAAACAGGGCTTGTGCCCATTTTATTACAGTACTTGAGAACTGCTTCTATCCCCTGTGCCGTATCCCCCAAAGGCATATAAAAGCAGGCAGGAGCCATATCAGACCGTATTATTACTGCTCCGTTGCTTTCTGCTATTTTCAGCTTATACAAGTTATTATACATATATAGGTATGAGAACTGGTAATCCGAGCAGATATATCCAAACTTGCCGAAAATACGCTTATCGCCAAGTGTGATTCCCCTGAAATTCATATGCTTCTGCCTCCTTTGAAAAATGCAGAGCCTCCGCAGAAAAGGGCTTCCTAAAAGGCAGCCCCTATTCCTGATATTCATTTATCCTTAACCGGCACCAAGCTTTTTCCGTCCTGATTCCCGGCTTCTACAGTTCGATATGTGCTGCAATGCCATATCCCTTATTTCCTGCCTTGGGCCCTACGAAACTCCATTTTCCCGGAATTCCAAGATCTTTGGCCAACCCCTCCATAGTATACATCATTATGCCCGCATCAATATAATTTCTTGGATTCTGAGGCTCCAGAACCGTCAGTTCCGCTTCTCCGTCCTTCAATATTATTCTGCAAGGCTGCAAATTTTTATAAGACGGCGCATTCCTAATATAGAAGAACAGGTCTGCCATACCTCTGCTCTCCAATTCCTCATAGGCCGCCGGCCTACCCCATTCATGCAAATAAACAATTTCACCCAAGGCAAGTCTCGCCCTGTCGGTAATCTCGGCATCCGCATATTTTATGCCATAAGGATTCTGCCTGTATTCCGAAGCTTCATTTGTTACGGATGTGCGGGGTTTTTTATTCTTTATTGCCTTCTCATCGGGTATTCCGAATGCAAGAAGGTAATTGATCCTTAATTCACTGTCTCCCGACAGTTTTGCCTTAATATCGCCGGATACATCCCTGATATCAATCCAGCAGCTGCCCAGATACATCTCCTGCAGTTTTTTGACTACCGACTGCATATGATACGCGCCGAAGAATTCATCTTCGAAATTTTCTTTGGTAACGGCAAGCCCTATATAATGCGGGCTTTTAATCATAACACCGCTGTAACCGCCGACACCTTTCAATGCATTAAAGACATCACTGCCGTTTTTCAGCATGATAAGTGAAAAGCCTTTTTCTTTCCCTGCATCGGCATTGATTTTTTCAAGGTATACTCTGATATCTGAAAGCACCAGGTCCTTTAAATTCTCTTCTTCATAATCCCTTACAGATTGAAGGTTTGCCAGGAAATCTCTAAAGTTCATAATCATGCCTCCTTTACTAACTCTGTTTATTATATCTTAATTCATAGTTCAATAAATATCAAGTAATAGTGTTTATTGGTTACTGTCAAGTAAACGTTGGCAACTTACCTTCATACAAATTTTTACTAAAAATGTTTTTGTCAATTTGGTCGCA
>JAKJBU010000108.1 GCA_022706825.1 Bacillota bacterium | reverse complement strand
CCCGTTTAGTAAGATCAAAGCCTGATTGCGTACTTGGACTGGCAACCGGAAAAACCCCCATAGGTACCTACAAGGAACTTATCAGAATGCACAAAGAGGAAGGACTGGATTTTTCACAGGTCAGGACTTTCAATCTTGATGAATATTACGGCATAGGCATTGACCTGGACAAGCCCTACGAATCGGATCAGAGTTATGCAAGATTTATGCATGAGGAACTTTTTAAGCATATCAATAACAAAAAAGAAAATATACATATTCCCGATGGATTGACAAAGAAACCTGAAGAGTTCTGCAAATGGTATGAAGAAGAAATTAAAAAAGCCGGCGGGATAGATTTACAGCTTCTAGGCATAGGCGGCGACGGGCACTGGGCATTTAACGAACCCGGGTCATCCCTTGCATCCAGAACCAGAATTCAAGCCCTTACACAACAAACCCTTGATGATAATTATGAGAGTTTCTACAAGAAAGCCGGCATAAATAGGGCCCATATGCCGCACTTTGCCATAACAATGGGCATTGGAACCATTTTAGAGGCTAAAAATATCATAATGCTTGCAAACGGAATCAAGAAGGCTGACGTAGTTGCCAAGTGCATTGAAGGCCCTGTTACTTCCCAAATCACCGCTTCGGCAATACAACTGCACAGCGGCGGAATTACAGTAGTCCTTGATAAGGATTCCTCCTCAAAGCTCAAAGGCCTTCATCACTATATGCATGTGGAAAAATTAAAACAGGAATATGGTTTTTAGAGGAATTCATCAGAAGAATTCCTCTTTCTCTTCCTTTGTGTAAAACAATTTCATGCTCTCTTCATCAGTCAGTTTACCTTCATATTTTAACAGCTGTGTCTTGGCATTGTTTCTGTTGAGCAAGGCTTTCTCCTCCAGAACTCTTATTTTTTCAGGTATGCCTTCATCTATAAGCATTTTTTTAATCTGTTTGAAAATATCAAAATTCCCATAAAGAAATTTACCTTCGTAAAGAATTTTTGAAGCAACCATCGATTCAAAGCTATCGAATTTCAGCTGTTCTTTTACCTTTGAAATGTCTTTTACGATATAATCTATCTCTTCATTATAACTGGGGTTCTTAAGCAGGTAGTACTTGTGTTCGTATATGGAAGTATCAAGGGCATTAATTATATTGCCCGGCAAACCTTGGGTAACCGCAACAATATCAAGGTCGGAACCCTTAACCAGCTCACCGGTGGACACTTCGGGCCGGGGCTCCAGATGCGACATTTCATATGCCACATCCCCCGCAATAATAAAGCATGCACCTCCTTTTATAATATTTGAAGCTGCCTGGGATTCAACGATTTTTGTTATTGTCTCTTTCGCCAGCTCAAATTTGTTTTTGCTTATCCGGATAATCTCCTGACTGAGATATTCAGCCTTCCTCAGTATATCCGGCAAATTCTTTTCAGTGCCGATTACTGTGTAGCCAAAAAACTCCCTGATGATGGAAGGTGAAAGCCTGGCATATCCTGCAACCAGCCTGTCAAGCCTCAGGTATCTGGTTCCTATTGTTTTTGTGACTATTCTTTCACTGCTATTACAATTTTTCCACGCAGTAAATTCGTCCATCCCGGTTTTTTCAAGCAATTCCTTACCGGTTAAAGGTCCCTGGTTTTCCAGTATCTCAATTATCTTGTCCATAGGACTTTTCCTTTCTTTCAATTTCAATCTTCAGTTCTCTGGCGGATAACAGAGAGCACCCCGCACCTCTTACGATTATCTGCTGCAAACCGTCCGATGTAGCAACTGTTATATCATATTTATCCCGATTATCCCGGGCAAATTTCTCAATATACTGGTCCGCCGTTTGTGCCTCTTTGGTATATACCAGACGGATGTTATGGTAGTCGGTCATTTCCTCCCGGTGCCCCTGAACGCGGTAAGCGTCGAATACAACAATAACATTGCTTTGCCGAACCGACTGGTATTTGCTGAGAGAATCCAGCAGCGACATTCTGGCACTTCCTATGTCGACCTCCGCAAGCTCTTTCAGTTCAGGCCATGCATGTATAATATTATAGCCATCCACTAGCAGATACTCTTCTTTGGGTTCCTTTTCCCTTCTGACACGGTCAACAGGCCCGCAATAGTTTTCCCGGGTCGTTTTGAGTCTTTTCCAGGCAGATTTTTTCCCTTGGTTCCCATAGTAGGTTTTATTTATAATTTGGTCGATCTCTTCCAAGCTTATCCGACCCTCTTCCGATGCTGCTTTTTCTGTTGCTGCTTCCCCGGAAAAGTCATCCCTTTTCTTAATATAGCTCTCTACATGCATATAATTCTTTACTTCATCCCAAGCCACTGAAAATCCTGCCCCGTGTGTGCAAAATACGGAGCCCGCGGGATTCTCCGCGTCCCTTTCCGGATCATATCCGATGCTTGCTATGACCTCTTCCGTATTGTGGCAGGGCCCGTAACCTTTCAGGCTGCAAAACAGCCTTCCCATACCTTTGGTATAGGCAGTTACATCTTTTTGATAATTCCTCATTTCAATAACCGGAGCACTCCCCGCAAGAACTGCGGTTTCGCCGTCCGTCTGCAATAATTCGCCGGTTCCGTGCATTTTCTCAATGTCACTCATGGCTCTGCCTATCATTTTCTCGGGCAGCTCCAGCTGAAATGCATAATAAGGCTCCAGCAATACGGATTCCGCCGACCTTAAGCCCTGCCGCACCGCACGGTTGGCAGCCTCCCTGAAGTCACCGCTCTCTGTATGCTTATTGTGGGCTCTGCCTGAAACGAGAGTGATTTTCACATCCGTAAGCACCGACCCTGTCAGAACCCCTATATGCTCTTTCTCCTGAAGGTGGGTCAAAATAATCCTTTGCCAGTTTATGCCCAAAATATCCTCACTGCATTCCGTTCCAAACTGCAGGCCGCTTCCCGGTTCCCCCGGCTCCAATAACAGATGAACCTCCGCATAATGCCTTAAGGGCTCGAAGTGCCCAACTCCTTCAACTACATCGGCAATGGTTTCCTTATAGACAATCCCTCCGGCATCGAAAGACACCGGTACTCCAAAACGGCTTTGTATCAGGCTCTGCAGAATCTCAAGCTGCACTTCCCCCATAATACGTACCTTTATCTCCTGCATCTGTTCATCCCAGTAAATATTAAGCTCCGGCTCCTCTTCCTCAATCTGGCGCAGCCTGGGCATCATCGCTCTCGGATCGCTGCCTTCGGGAAGCAGGATCCGATAAATCAGTACCGGTTCCAATACAGGGGCCGGTGCGGCTGCTTCTATTCCCAAGCCTTCTCCCGGCTTGCCCCGGCTGAGCCCTGTTACTGCGCATACAGATCCCGCTTCTGCTTCACTAACTGCCTCATACTTCTGTCCTGAGTAGATACGGATTTGATTTACTTTTTCTTTCCGGATGCCGCCGGCC
>JAKJBU010000107.1 GCA_022706825.1 Bacillota bacterium | reverse complement strand
CTATAGCTACAATATCATCTCCCAACTGGAGGCTATCAGAATCTCCAAGTATTACTGCCGGCAAATCCTTAACTTTTTCCAGCTTCAAAACTGCAAGGTCAAGTTTTTTATCGTATGCCGAGACCCCGGCGACAGCATAGGTTTCATTATTCGTTGTAATGACATCTATTCTTGGAGCCATATCAATTATATGGTAGTTAGTGACAACTTGTCCGTCGGAAGAAACTATAAAACCGCTTCCATATCCGACTACATTATTATTAATGTCATAAATTACGATTTTTACTGTCAAGGAAGCTTGTCCTGATACCTCTGTTTTGCTTAAAAGTCTTCTTATGTTTGTTATTTTCAGACTGGCAATATCGGATACTGTCCCGGAAGAAGCAGTGCCTCTTGCATAAATAGTTGCATTTGTTGTTAAGGCCACCGGCTCGGTATATTCCTGCCAGGGGCCGTTATCGATTTTGTATTCTTTGGTATCAGCAGTATCCCAGTTGCTGATTGTGACCGTAACAGTTTTATCAGTCTGATCTGTGATATCCGGTGTCAAAACTGGGGTTGCCGGGATGATTGGTTCTTCATCTGCGTAAACGTTTGATACAGATAATAACAGCACCAGAATAAGAATAAAAAATATAACTCCTTTGTCCTTTTTCATTACAAAGCCCCTTCGTTTATAATATTTTTACCATTATTACCATTACAATAGTATTTTACCAGATATAGGCTTTGAAATAAAGCTTATTATCATGGTGCATTGCATCGGAAGTTGGGGAAATCATACGCAAAGAACCGGGTATACGGGAAATTCGCTATTTGGATAAGCTGATTGATGAGTTGGCAAAAGGAAAAGCGATGGATAAGATTTTGCGGCATCAATAATGCGTTCTGCCATCCTGTCAGAAAGATTGATGCTTAGAGTACTTGCATAAGCCTTCACCATAATTTTTTTAATGTCATCAGGGACAGCCGCAGCGTTCACTTTATTGACAAAAGTAATAATAAGATTTACCTTGCTATTGAATTCACTGATACTCATGTTTCCACCCACATTCAAAATATTATATCTCAATATATATATTCGCAGGAGGGGAATTATTGCCGGGATTGTTTTTTTATGTAAATTATTCCAAATTCGTAAGGTTCATGTTCAGAGCATGCAGGAGGGGGCTTGACATCAGTATGGATTTGCTTTTGTGGACTAGTGTTATATTGGCGTTTCTCAAGGAATTGATTACAGTCGGTTTGATCATTCCAATTTTTCTAAGAAATTGAAGGAATGATAAAAAATGTGTCGAATAATATGAGGAAATCTGAAATGAAAGAAGGTGTAACAGATATGGCAAAATTCAACAACATAAAATTAAGCAACAAAATGTCTCTATTACTCACAATACCTATTATTGCTATTGTAATTACTACTTATATTTCAGTTACTAATATAGGAACTGTTTCAGAAGTATTGGTCAAAAAACTGTATAATGAGATCAACCAAAGCACGGCTTTAATGTTAAATGCCGACAGGGACTTCTATCAAGCCCTTGCAGACCAGATGAACATGCAGAAATCAACAAATCAGGAGGAGCTGCAAAGATATAGAGAATCATACAATGAGAATGCAAAGCAGGTTGTTGACCGTGTACATGAAGCGTATGGAATTCTACTTAGGCAAAAGAGTGTATATGAAAAATTCAGGCATCAGGTTTCAAATAAAACAGTATTTGAGCTTATTGAGGCTTTTAATAGGGACTATAATAGATGGTATGGATTGTTCAATGCAAGTACCAATATCGTTTCAGATGAGGAGCAGTATATAAATGCCTTTAATTCGGCAAGAGAGAGTATGAACCAGATAGAAGAGGTATTAGAGGTATATGGGGCTGAAATTGTTGCTCAGAATAATAAAACTGTCTCGCAAACAATAATGTATGTTATCATTATAACAGCTTCCGCCGTTATACTTTCGCTGCTGCTTGGAATTATTATAATAACCGGTATAAGTAAAAGAACCAAAAAAACTTTGGAGCTGATAAAAAAGACTGCCAATCTTGATTTGGGAAATTTGACAGGATATGAAAAGTTCTTGAAGGAGAAAGATGAATTCGGATTAATAATCAATGCTGTATCAGAGGTGCGAAAAGAATTAGTAAATATAATCAAAGAAGTAAGCAATAACGCATCAGCCTTAAACAAAATAGTTGACTTGACTAATCAAAGCGTGTCGCGCCTGGGAGAAGAAATTGACGGTGTATCTGCTACAACTGAGGAGCTGTCAGCAGGAATGGAAGAAACCGCCGCATCAGTTCAGGAAATGAATGCGGCCTCCAATGAAATAGAAAAGGCCTCGGAGAATATTGCTGAAAAAGCCAAAGAAGGATCCTTGGAAGCGGAAAAGATCAGCAAGACTGCCAATGAATTGAATAAGAGCTTTACTGCTTCCCAGGAAAGTGCTTACAGAATATTTGAAGAAGTAAAGTTAAGCCTGGAAGAAGCTTTGGAAAAATCAAAGGCTGCCGAACAGATCAGCATATTAGCTGATTCTATTCTGGAAATAACTTCACAGACAAACCTGCTTGCCTTAAATGCCGCAATTGAAGCTGCAAGAGCCGGAGAAGCAGGGAAAGGCTTTGCAGTTGTAGCTGATGAAATAAGAAAGCTGGCAGAAAACTCCAAGAATACGGTTACAGAGATTCAAAACATTACACAGACTGTATTGAGTTCAGTCAATGATTTATCATCCAGTTCCAAAAGCTTGCTGGACTTTATGAATAGCGATGTTGTAAAGGACTACGGAATGATGCTTCAAGCAACAAAGCAATATAAAAAGGATGCTGAATTTGTAGACGGGCTGGTAGAAAATCTGAGCGTTACGGCAGAAATGCTGCTGGCCTCAATTCAAAGCACGGTTAAAGCGCTTGATGAAGTATCTGCAGCGACAAATGAAGGTGCCGAGGGGACGAGCAATATAGCACAGCAGACATCCAACATTGTGGAAAACGCCGGTGAAGTTATTAAAAATGTTGCAAATGCCAAAGAAGTATCGGCCAAGCTTAATCAAATGATAGCCAAGTTTAAATTATAGGCAGAAAGATGGCATGGGGCAGCCCGGAAGCTAAATATATAATGCTTCCGGGTTTTTTATATCACTTTATATGTAATGGCGGCTGCAGTGCTTTTTTATTACTATCCGCATAGTGAGTCTTAAAATCAAAAATACAAACATAGAATTAATTAGTCATGATGGCTGAATATTTTTATTTCAGGTGAAGGATTTCAACCGATATGAAGAGTATTAATACAAAAAAGCTGCATAACAGCAGGTTTGTTGAAAATGCCAGAATTGTAACAGCTTCAATACTACTGATATATTTGACTGTTTCATTATACTTTATGAATCATTTCTTTTTTAATACTGTAATAAACGGAGCAGACGTTTCATTAAAAGCCTATAATGAAGCAGACGATGTTATTGCTAGATATGTTAAGGATTATAAGCTGCAGCTGATTGAAAGGGAC
>JAKJBU010000106.1 GCA_022706825.1 Bacillota bacterium | reverse complement strand
TTACTTCACCTTTAAGTACACATTTATCTTCAATTGTTAATTTTGTCAAAATTTTTCCTCCCTAATATCCCATAGGTATCAACGGCGTACCTATCCAGATGTAGGTTCTGTCGTCATAGGAACTGTACCGCATGGCCAGTTGTACATTCACTTTGGCCTCATCCGACACCACATGCCCTCCTACACTGCTGCTGAAAGCGGATATGCTTTTAAGCTCTTCGTTTTCCATTCCTTCCACTTCCCTGGCATTGATGGACTGCAGTGCCATCCTTGACTTTTTATCGGCGACCTTCTCGTCCAGCCTGCCTTTATAAGTGCCTATAATGCAGCTGCTGAAATTCATTGAGCCTTCCGGCCTCTGCATTGCATCAATTATATTCCGCCTCTCGGCTATAAGCTCCTGATAGCTTCTGTCTATGGAGACATCAATAACAGCATAGGTCTCTCCAATCCCTTCCTGTTTTATTGACTCTATTGCTATACTATAGGTTCTGTTACCCTTGAAGCAGGACACCACTATCTTATTTAAACCGCTGTCGCTTTCATCGTTTTTAACAACCGTAACCTTGTCCGGCTCAATCCGTCGGACTATCCTGTTCATTTCGGCCTCTATCTGCTCTATATCCAAAAATTTGTCATTAAGCTTTGTCCAGCAGCTTATGGTGCTTTCCAGCACATCCGCTCCGGTACTTCTGAATGAAGTAACAAGTGCCTCTTCTTCGGTAAGAGCTTCAAAAGGTTTTTCCGCGGCTTCAAAACTCCCCACCGAAAATAAAGCACATACTATCAACAGCAAAATTTTCTTCCTCATATCGATACCTCCCATTCTTTTAAATTATTGCCCCATGGGAGGATTTATATTCAGCTTAATAAAACGAAAAAGACGACAATTTATTTGCCGTCTTCTTCTCTCTGTGCTATCTGATTTTACACGTTCATAACCTTTAGATTTTCTGATATAATAAGCTCTGCCTCTGTTGCACTTATTACTTCTTCCAACGTTGTCTCGGGTGCCAGTTCTGTAAGAAGCAGTCCCTTGGGTGTTACTTCGATAACTGCCATGTCAGTGACTATAAGGTCAACCTCTTTTTCGGCAGTCAAAGGAAGATTGCATTTTTTCAGTATCTTCGGAGCGCCTTTTGCCGTATGCTCCATGGATATTATGACCTTCCTGGCTCCCGCAACAAGGTCCATGGCTCCGCCCATACCGGGCACCATTTTACCGGGAATCATCCAGTTGGCAAGATTTCCTTCCTGGTCTACCTGAAGAGCACCCAGCACGGTTACATCAAGGTGTCCTCCCCTTATTATGGTAAAGGACATGGCGCTGTCGAAAAATGCCCCTCCGGGAACCACACTTGCCGGAAGCCCTCCTGCATTTACTATATCGAGATCTTCCTTCCCGGGTTCGGGGTTCGGCCCCAAACCAATGAAGCCGTTTTCAGAATGAAGCAATATGTCAATTCCTTCCGGAATATAATTAGCTACCAATGTAGGCATTCCAATGCCAAGATTGACCAGATCCCCGTCCTTCAGTTCCTGGGCAACTCTCTTGACAATAACTTCCCTTTTTCTATCCTTATCCTGGATCACTTGATTCACTCCTTTACATATTTATTTTGCAATTATGTCCACAAATATCGACGGGGTCATCACGTCAGTCGGATCCAGTTCTCCCACTTCAACTATTTTCTCAGCTTCAACTATGACCAAATCCGCTGCCGTCGCCATGAGAGGATTGAAATTCCTTGTGGCCTTCTTGTAATAAATGTTCCCCTTCTTATCAACAATGCTGCCTTTAAGCAGTGCCACATCAGCCTTCAAAGGAAGCTCCAGGAGGTATTCCTTGCCGTTTACGGTTATCTTCTCCTTGCCCTCTTCCGCCACCGTACCGATGCCCGTGGGGGTAAGTATTCCGCCAAGCCCTGCTCCGGCCGCTCTTACTCTCTCTGCAAGGGTTCCCTGCGGAACCAACTCAACCTCCAGTTCGCCGGCATTCATCTGTCTGCCGGTTTCGGGATTTGTCCCTATATGGGATACTATTATCCTGCTCACTACCCTGTTTACCACCCACTTGCCCACTCCCTTGTCAGGTAAGGCAGTATCGTTGCAAATCAGCGTAAGATCCTTTATACCCTTGGCAATAACCGCATCAATCAGCTTTTCAGGAGTCCCCGCACCGATAAATCCTCCGACTGCAACAGTCATGCCGTCCTTTATATAGCTTGCTGCCTCATCGATTGTCCTGATTTTGTCCACAACTCCACCTCCAAAGTATTAATAGTGAAAAATGAATACTTCAATATAGACTTAGCAAGTAATATGCCAACGAAAAACGCGGCTCGCGCTGCGTTTTTTTCGCTAGGGAACCCTATGGTTCCCTTCGACGGATGCAAGCATCCTGAGCGCCCTCCTTTAACGGCAGGGGGCTTCTCCCCCTTGCATCCCCCATTGAATAGGAAAGTATACTTTCCTATTCAATAAAAAAATGCGTCTCACGACGCACTTTATAAATTATCCCGATTTTATGGGAAGATATCTTCGAAGCCGCTGATAACACTGAAAACACTAAAACCCGCTAAATGCACGGCGGGATAAATATTCCGATACATAGATAATTATCGAAAATGATACAGATATCGAATTATCCTGATGTAGATATATAATAGTACCGTGTTATTCCGTAGGAATCCGTGAAACATCCGTGTTTCCCGTGTTACCCGTAACTTATGCCGCATTCTTCTCATAGCCAATATTTCGGCATACTATATGTTTATGAATTTTCTATTGCCGATTATTCGGCACGAAATCCTCCGGCCTTTTATCCTCCACCCCAAAATAATAAAGAAGAGCGGCGATTATCCTTTCTGATGCATGGCCGTCGCCATAGGGATTGACGGCATTGGCCATCCTGCAATATTCCTTTTCATCCGTCAGCAGGGTATCCGCAAGCCTGAAGATATCCTCCTCCTTCACTCCTGCAAGCTTCAGGGTTCCGAACTCTATGGCCTCCGGCCTTTCAGTCTCGCGCCTCAGCACCAGCACTGGCTTGCCGAGGGAAGGGGCCTCTTCCTGAAGGCCTCCTGAGTCTGTCAGCACCATATAGCACTTCCCCATAAGGTTGTGCATTTCATCAACGTCCAAAGGCTCCAGCAAGTGCACCTCCGGAATGCTTCCCAGTATGCCGTAAACAGTCTCCCTTACGGCGGGATTCTTATGAACCGCATATACAACCTCAACATCTTCATGACTTTGGACAATTCTCTTCAAAGCCCTGCAAATGTTTCCAAGGGGCTCTCCCAGGTTCTCACGCCTGTGGGCTGTCACCATTATTATCCTCTTTTTATCATAATTAAGCTTCTTCAGTTCTTCGGTATAAAACCTGAAATCCTTTTTCACCGTAGTCTTCAAAGCATCTATAGCGGTATTTCCGGTCACAAATATACTTTCGTCCGGCACTCCCTCCCTCAGAAGGTTCGCCTTTGAAACAGACGTGGGAGCGAAATGAATATCGGCTATTGCTCCTGTAAGCTTCCTGTTCATTTCCTCCGGATATGGAA
>JAKJBU010000105.1 GCA_022706825.1 Bacillota bacterium | reverse complement strand
CAGGTTATGCACATATTCACGGATTTCTGTGCATATTCCGCTGCTCTTTCGTATTCTCCCATGGCATAAAGGAATTCTGCCCGGCATTGATAGAAATAGTCCATAAGGTCTCCCGAATACCTGGAGTTTGCTATCTCTTCTTCCATATCGTCAAGGGTAAGAAGAACCTTCTTGTAGTCCTCTATTTCAATATTTGTCAGGGACATATTAAGATTTATTATGAATTCCGTATACTTATCCCTTATCTGCTTAGCTTTCTTAAGGGAATTCTGATAGAATTGCAGTGCTGTGGAATACTTGTCTTCCATTCTATACTGATCGGCGATACTATTATAGCTTATACTCTCATAATACACATTCCCTACTCTCTGACTTATGCTTAAACATCTTTCATAATACTCCCTGGCCTTTTGTATATCGGTGTAATGGTTATAATATATTGTTCCAATTGAATTCAACGGATACAACATCTTTGGATAATTACCGATGCTTTCAAGAATCTGAATACTTTTTTCCAACACGATAAGGCCTTCGTCATATTCGCCCTTATAAGCCTTGAGCCTGCCATAAATGCCAAGCATCCTTGCATATATGAACTTGTATTCCTCTTTATCGATTTCTTTTAAGGCACTTTCCAATATCCTTATGTAACTGCTGTATTTCCTTTTATGAAACATCATTCTGTGCATTACAATTATATGTTCGTACATGCCCTTTTTATAATCAATGGTTCTCAGAAGGTTCTTGGCATAAGCAAGATACTTTAATGAAGCCTTCCTATCATCCAATTTGTACAGTAGTGAGTATTTATTTATATATACGTCTGCAAGCAAGTAATTATTTCCTTCCCTCTCGGCCATATCCTCCACAATGTTAAAGCAGTAAACAGCCTTTGAATACTCACCTATACGTTCATATAACTCTCCCAATATACAGCAAACCAATATTCTCTCGTCTGTGACATCCTCCTTGGACAGCAATTCGTTAGCATGCTCGAGGAATTGTATTGTTTGATATATTGAGTCATTTTCCATCATCTTCCTGACAGAGTCTGAAATATATTCCTTTACTTCAAGATGCCAATTGGCTCTTAACATTTGGCGTATCAGCTCATCTTCACCTTCTATTTTTTCTCGGCTGAGCTTGCTTTTCAGTATATAAGAAGCTTTTTCATGATATTTTCGCCTCAATTCCTTTGGTATGCTTTTATATATCGACTCTTTCAATTTTAATGAACTGAAGCTGTAGGATACACCCCAGTCATTCTGTTTTCTTATAAAAATGCTTATATAAGAAAGGTAATTCATCTGGCTGACTAATCTTTCACCTTTAACTCCGACAAAACCTTCTGCAATATCTGCTGAAACCGCACTATCAAAAATGGATACCGCCTTAAGAATATCCTGATAATTGGAGTCAAGCTTGTAAATACTGTTCAGCATATCCATATCCTCGGCATAGGAAACATTCAGCAATTCATAGTTTACATTATCAAGCACCCAGTAGCCTTTGTCGTTAACATATATACTGTTGTTTGAAAAAAGCATATATATAGTATCATATATATAATCCGGGCTTCCTTTTGTCTTGTCATAAATAGTTTTTGCAAATTCATAGGGCACCTTATCCAAGCTCAGAATAAGCTTTATAAACTCGACTGTCTCCTTAAAGTTAAAGTTCCTAAGCACAATAGTATTATTCAATAAGTTCATTTTTTTAAGCTTGCTGCAGTATTCCTTTAATTTGATGTTTTTGGAATAGATCTCCTTGTCTGTGGCAAGTACTATATAAGCACTTGAACTATTCCGGCTCTTTAACAGTTCATCAATCAGACTCAATGAATCCTCATCTATCCACTGAAAGTTTTCAATAATAAAAATGCATTGAAACTTCTTTGAAGCTTCCTCTATAAAACTGCTTAGCCTCTGTATAAACTTTTCCTTACTTTCTTTCTCGAAATATTCATCCTCTGCCTTCGGCGATATTGATTTGAATTTGGAGATCTTAGACATTACGCTATTTACAATCCCGATATACTTATCGATAGTTTCTTTATCTGCATATTTAATTATCCCTCTCAAAAAGGTTTCAGCAACGCTGAATCTTAATACATCCGATTCATTGAGAACTGTTTTGACGGTTATGAAGCCCTCATGCTGCGCCTTGATGCTCAAAGTTTCCAAAAAATTATCTTTTCCTGTGCCTTCGAGGCCCATCACCAAAGAAACCTTATTGGGCCGATTGATAAAAAAATGCTCTTTCGCATTGTTTAATACCTTGTCAATAAGATGATGCCTTGACGATGGATTTATTCTGTATTGGGGCATTGCCTGAATGTACTGTTTATTTATTGTCCTGTACTCTTTTCCAAAGTAATTGTTTATGCTTGCAATAATTTGATCTATGGTTTGAAACCTGTCTTCGGGTTTTTCAGCCATGCAATTTTTTATTATATCCATAACAGCCCTGTGGTTGGCCTCAGATTTTTCCCCGGAATGGTTGAATGCTTCAAGCATACAGGAAATAACCGAACCAATAATATAAACATCTGTCAGGACTGAATAGTTCTCATCTTTATTTAGCTCCGGAGCTGCAAAATATGTATTTTTTTTGTTTATTATTATCCGGCTGCCGGTTCCCCGAGGATATGGCAATGCCAATATCTTCAAGTGTCCTTTTTCTCCGTCGCGGACTACTTGAAGATCATTACTGTCAATACTGCAAAGTAAGAAGCCTCTCAGATGCAAGAATTTAACAGCCTCGCACAGTTCTGCCGCCAGGTCCAGAATTGAATCGAGATCTTTCCCTTTGCAGTAATCAAATAAATTAACTCCTTCAAAGTAATCATAGGTATAATAATAGTGATTTAAAACAGTTAATTTATAATCAATAAGTCTGATTCTGTTGAAAAAATGAAAATCTATAAGATATGGATGATAATATTTGGAATAATTATAAAAATTGTTTTTCATATAGTCTATAAAGTCTCTGGTCTCATTTTGGAGGTTTATAATTCTCAAATGCTTAAGCTGGTCATCCTTTTGAATATCTTCTACTATATAGGTTGTACCATACGCATCGAAACTCTTTTCTTTGACAACCTTATACTGCTCGTTAATGAACTGCATCTGAAATCCTCCTTCCTTCAAAACAATTCGAAAAATTATAACGAGGCGAAAAGATGTCCTCCACTTCAACCATTGACTAAAAGGCGGTAAACATATCTTCCGCCTCGTTGAAACCCTCGGGTAGGTTTTTGCAAGTATGCAAAAATCTCATTGAAATCTTGTTATAAAAATGCAATTTCTGTTTCTTAATTTTACCACAAATTGAGAGAAATTTGGAGAAAATTTAACAACTTATACATAAATGCAATAAACAAAACGAAGTTTCATTGCCAACAGGTAACAGGAAGAATACATTTCATATCCAAGGTAAGTGTATAAAAAAGAACGATAGAATTTCTTCTATCGTTCTTAGTTACCTGGCGGCGATCTGCTCTCCCGGGACCCTGCGGTCCGAGTACCATCGACACCGGAGAGCTTAACTTCTGTGTTCGGGATGGGAACAGGTGTGGCCT
>JAKJBU010000104.1 GCA_022706825.1 Bacillota bacterium | reverse complement strand
GAATTGCTGAGCAGCATATGAAAAGCTTCCTTTCTTTAATAGCCGTACCTTCCTGAGTATTGGAAGGCATCCTTGATAAGGTTTATCCTGTAATTATCCTCACCATCAATAATAATTTCCATTACATCAAATCTGCACATGCGGTTTTGATATCCATTCCGCTGCATATAATAAAGGGCCGCCGTGACCAGCTTATTCTGCTTATTTCTGCTTATTGCCTCCGCGGGCAGTCCGTACCTTTCACTGCTTCTGGTTTTTACTTCGATAAAGGCAATTATTTCACCTTCCAAAGCAATTATATCAATCTCCCCTGTC
Source organism: Bacillota bacterium (assembly GCA_022706825.1). Taxonomy (GTDB): domain Bacteria; phylum Bacillota; class Clostridia; order Lutisporales; family Lutisporaceae; genus BRH-c25. Next base: position 3,374 of record JAKJBU010000104.1, on the reverse strand, counting down.
CTGCAGGCGAAATTCCTTTCCAGCACTCTGTAACCGCATTCTTCAAGGTATTCACATGCCTTGTTCTCGCCGAAGGCTCCCAATATTTTATTGCTGCCCATACTTTTCCCCTTTCAGCTTGTCTATCTTCGAAACAAATACCAATACCTCAGCCACAACGCTGTATAATTCCTGCGGGATCTGCCCCCCTATATCCAGCTGCAGCAGTGCATCGACCAGGCCGCTGTCTTCAAATATGGGCACATTGTTTTTCTTTGCGGTTTCAATAATACGGTTGGCTATCTCACCTTTGCCCAATGCCGTAACCCTTGGGGCATCATCCCCTGCCTCATAGGTGAGAGCCGCCGCTTTTTTCAGCTTCTTATCCATACTATACCCTCATATCAAAATGAATTTTTTCATATCCGCTTTCATTTATCATTGCTTCAAGAGAAAGGAGGCTGAAGGGCTGCTCCAGATTTATTACCCTAATTGGGCTGAGATAATAGCCTTTTTCCCCCAGGGCTTCTTTCAGCATTAGTATATTCTTTTCTATCATGCTTCCTATGCTCTTATTTTCTGTCCTGAAGGTTATATCAACCGTTTTGCCCTTTACCCTTATCATGCTCTCCAAATGCCCCAGGTTCATCAGGTCCAGGGCTACAACAACAGTTGCGTCTTCAGGGTTTATCCTCTTTTCCCTTTTGCCGTCTTTAAATACATACAGCTTTGCTGCGGTTGTATTGTCATTTATCAGTAAAGGAATCTGAAGAAAATTATTATGCTGATTAACATTGCGAATAAAATCAATACAATCCTTGAGGTTTGACAATGCCTCCCTTATTTCAGGGTCTTTATCCCCGCCGGTTTTCAGATAGCTTTCCAGCTTTTCTCCCAGGCTTGCAATATCCTTAAGCTGCCGGGCAACTTCTTCTCTGTCCTCTAATTGCCTGGGCTCCAGAAATACCTTCCTTATGGATTCACTTATGGCTTTAAGCTTTGGATTATCGTCTCGAATAATCTTTTCCTGCAGCTTGTCAAGGAACTGAGATATCACATCCCTGTTCTCGATGTTTTTTATAAGCATGCCCAGATTCCTGGGCGTTATCTCCATTTCCTTCGAAACCAGATAAGTAATGGCTTCCATATCGGTATTTTTTATTGAAGATAGTATGCTTTCGACTTTTGCCGCAAGCATTTTTATTTCGCTTTCAGATTCAATTCCCAGTCCGGCCAATGCTCTTATCAGTTCAACTCCTTTATTGCTTTCCGCTGCAGCCATATCGCTCAAAGGGCTCACATAACCGACACCCTCCTTGGGAGTCTCACCTCTGCCTGTTATTGCAGCCTCTCTGGGAGTCTCATTGCTGTCTGTTATTACAGCCCCCTTGAGAGCTTCACTGCTGTCTGTTATTGTTATAACTGCAGCCTTTCCGGGAATTTCTGCTGCCTTGCTGTCACTAGCCGATCCTGCAGTTGTTTGCTTAATAATAGCTGCCTCATTTGCCTCCGGTTTCTGACCGTCATTTTCCAGTATGGCTTCAAAAGCCGCAAAATCATCCGGCCAGTTGAGTACTATCTTATTCAATACATCAACGGGCGTATCCTTTATATTCAATCCCGATAGCATCAGCCCCATTTTCTCTCCGGTGCTGTTATTAAGATTATCAATGCTTTTTTGCAGCCCTGTGATATTACCGATTGTTTCCCTGTTCAGAGGAAGCTTATACTTTAGCAGGAGCTTTGCAGCCTCCATGTTTTTCTCATTAACCGGCAGATTGAGCTGCTTTAAGAGATCGGAAACCTTTATATCCGGATCGGAGGCCTTATCCTCCCCTTTCAGCTCCGCAAATATCTTCCCGTCAGCTATATCCTTTATAACCAATTCGACAAAAGCATCCTTGGGTATACTTGCCCCTTCCTGAAGAATGGCAGTAAATATCTCTCCGCTTTTCGCCCTTATCAGTATGCTGTTTCCCAGAGCTTCCAGCACCTTGCCCTTCAGTACATCTCCTGTCTCCAGGTTTTTAAGGAGTTCAATAAGCTCCGGTTTTATTAATCTAAAGCTTGAAGCATCTATCTTCATTATAATCACCCCTGAAAATTCTTGGTAAAGGATCTCCTGTGGATGGGCAGAAGCCCGTATTTCTTAATGCACTCAATATGCTCCCTTGTTCCGTAACCCTTGTGTTTACTGAATGCGTATTGAGGGTACAACTCATCATAGGCGGATATCATCCTGTCCCTTTCCACCTTGGCTATAATTGATGCGGCAGCAATGGAAAGGCTCAGGGTATCTCCCTTTATGATTCCCTTCTGGGGTATGTCCATATCCTTCAAGGTAACAGCATCCAGAAGTATGTAATCAGGCCTTTCTGCCAACCCATCCAAGGCTTTCTTCATAGCAAGGCAGGCAGCATTCAGAATGTTTATTTCATCTATGGTTTTTTCATCAACTATTCCAATGCTGCAGCACAGGGCTTTGGACTTTATTTCATCATAAAGATATTCCCTTTTCTCCTCCGACAGCTTCTTGGAGTCATTGACCCCGGGTATGAGCACTCCCTCTCCAAGAATGACTGCAGCTGCAACTACAGGCCCCGCCAGTGGGCCTCTTCCCACCTCATCTACCCCTGCAACCAGCTTATAGCCCTTCTCATAGCACTTCCGCTCATATTCCGTCATCCTAATCAGCCGTTCCTTTTCTTTATCGTCAAACTTTATCCTTACAGCCATTTTCACACCTCATTCGTATATATAGAATGCGTATACCGGAACATCCGGACGGCGATTCCGGAAACATCCGGACACGAAACCGGAGGTATCCGGACACTTTGCCGGCTAACTTGATTGTAAAATAATTGCTGCATTTGAGCAACAATAATTAGCATTATTTAGGTCTTGTCCAGATTCTGCATCTTCCTGGTTGCTATAACCTCTCTCATCGAGAGTTTTGAATCAAGCTCCAGAATATATGAGTTATGTATAATCCTATCCATTATTGCATCAGCTATTGTCGGGTCAGGGAAAAGCTCATACCACTGGCTTTGGGATATCTGTCCGGATAGGATCATAGAACCCCTGTTGTAACGTGATTCTGCAATCTCCAGTATGTCCCGGCTTTCTTCCAGGGTGTATGACTTCAAGCCTATATCATCAAGTATAAGGAGACGGGTGCTTTGAAGTCCTTTCATAAACTTTGAATATTGGCCGTTGGACTTTGCTTCTTGAATTTCCAGAAGCAGCTCCGGAATTCTGAAGTACTTTACAGTATAGCCTTTTCTGCATGCGCTATTGCCGAAGGCACAAATCAAGTAAGTTTTTCCGCTGCCGGTCTTTCCGGTAGTGATGATATTCAGCGATTTTTCGATGAAATCACAGCTTGCGAGTTCAAG
>JAKJBU010000103.1 GCA_022706825.1 Bacillota bacterium | reverse complement strand
ATAATTTGGATTATCTGATTTCGAATCTGGAAAAGCAGCCTACGGTATTAAGCCTTTATCTTGACAGTATTCAGCCGGAGATGTATGGTAAAAACTCTGTAGTGCCGACGAGAATCAGCGAAAAAAGGTTTCCGGTTTTGTCGGGACAAAAGGAGGTGGAAGGGTCGGATGAGATACCTGAAAGCATAGCGGGCTTGTTCGATGATGAAATAACTTCCCTCAGCATAATTAAGAATATGGACGGTACTATTGTGTACACCAACAGAGAGGGCCAGGTGGTTAAACTGTATACTGACGGCATGCTGGAATATGTGAATTTTAACCTGCAGCTGGATGACAAAACCACGGTCAGTGTGGGAGGCGCCATTGATATAAGCACTGAATTTGTAAGCAGGCATTTTGGCTTTCCTGAGGATTGCTATATATCTGATATAATAAAAATAAACAGTATGGGGGATGACAAGTATATAATCAGATACAGATATGCCTATGAGGGATTGCCTGTACTGTCAGCCTCCGATATAAACAGCGGCTCTATTGAAGTTGAGATCGTAGGGGATGAAGTTAGAAGATATAAAAGAATCAGACGGATATTGAACCATAACTTTGAGTATAAGCAGGCCATGAATTCAATAAATGTGCTTGATATACTGCTTGACAAAAAAGTAGAGGCCTTAAGCGGTGAAAGAATAAAGAAAGTTAATGATATGTACCTGGCCTATTATGAAAGATTCGGTCAAAACAGCATAACATATGTGCCTGTTTGGGTTGCCGAAGTTACGGTAGAAAGGATTGACAAGGGTACGGTACTGAACCAGAAATATATAATAAATGCAGAGACAGGGATCATACTGGATAAATAGGATCCGATATACCTGAATACGTAACTGTCAGTGCAGGACATACAGGAGAGGGTTTTTATGGATTGGGCCAAAGCAAAGACAATTCTTATAGTTGTTTTTACAGCAATCAATATCTTTCTTGGATATATGGTTTTTGCAGCCGGTACAGGTGGTTTTGGATATGTTGACAGTGAAAAGGCAAAGCAAATAACTGACTATCTTGCAGAAAAGGATGTAACTGTAACAGGCAGAATTCCGGGGAAAAAAGCCGATATGCCGTCTATTATAGTTAAATATAAGCTTTTCAGCAAAGAAGATGTTAAAGGAAGCTTTTTCACGCCAGGGGATGTGCCGGAAGAATCAGCCTCAGAGAATACAGTGGGGTTAGAAGGAAAGAATATTGAAATAACAATAAAAAACAACCGGGAGTTTTACTATTCAGACAGCGGCATAAAGCCGGCCGGGGCGACAGATGAGAAAGCTTGCAGAAAGAATATAAGGGAATTTTTGAGCAGGCTTAATATAACTGATAATATTGATACCGGAATATCGGAGGATATTGAAGGCTATCAGAGGTTTGTTTTTTCACAGTCATTCAAAGGAGCGGAGATTTACAACAGTATTATGGAGTTTTATGTGAATGATTCCGGAGTACATAGGGCAAGGATAGTATGGTTTGATACAATAAGGCAGGCAGGGAAGAAGACAGAAGTGATTTCTCCGTTGATAGCGCTGCTGTACGTGCCGGAACATAATAAGAAAAGTGAGCTGCCCGGCAGGGAAGTGGTGGAAATCCGTCAGGGATATTATTTTGGAACCGGTGCAGGAGAACAGGTTGATGTTTCTGAAGTAGTGGAAGGAACGGCTTTCCCCGTATGGAAGATTGAGACGGACAGGGATATTATTTACATAAATGCATATAATGAAAAAGTGGAAGGAATTGAGAAAAGGCAATAAAATTGCCTTTTTCTAATATATTTAATAAAATATAAATCAATGATATAATGAAAATGGCATATTTTCATCCATTACATACAAAGGAGCATATACTTTTGGAAGAAAAACTTATAATTAAAGGGAATAAAAAACTACAGGGGGAAGTGTGCATAAGCGGTGCAAAAAACTCTGCGGTAGGGATAATACCTGCAGCGCTGCTGTCCGATTCCGGGTGTATTATTAAAAATTTACCGGATATAGAGGATGTGAGATATCTTAAGGAGCTTTTGCTGCAAGTCGGCGCAAAGGCGAATGACGGAAATACCGGGGAACTGGAAATCATTAGCAAGGGTATGAAAAACCACAGGGTGAATTTTGAAATAGCAAAGAAAATGAGGGCTTCCTATTACTTTTTGGGAGCGTTTCTGGGCAAGTTCAAGAAAGCCGAAGTACCTTTTCCCGGAGGCTGTGATATAGGGATAAGGCCTATTGATCAACACATAAAAGGCCTTGAAGCCCTGGGGGCGAAAATCAAGGTTGAGCATGGGATTATTAAGGCAAAAGCATCGGAGCTTGTTGGCGCACCTATATACCTGGACGTGGTGAGCGTAGGTGCTACCATAAACATAATGCTGGCTGCATGCAAGGCAAAAGGAGTAACCACAATAGAGAATGCGGCAAAGGAGCCATACATAGTGGATATTGCCAACCTATTGAATGCAATGGGCGCCAATATAAAGGGAGCAGGGACCGATGTCATAAAGATAAAGGGAGTAGAGCATCTTGGAAGCTGTGAGCATATGATAATACCCGATATGATGGAAGCGGGCACTTACATGATTGCAGCAGCTGCTACCCAGGGGGATTTGCTTGTAAAGAATGTCATCCCGACACATCTTGAATCGGTATCTGCAAAGCTAAGGGAAATGGGCATTGAAGTAGACGAGAACGGAGACTCCATAAGGGTCACGACTGTGGCAAGGCCAAAGGCAGTCAATATTAAGACAATACCGTATCCCGGCTTTCCTACCGATCTGCAGCAGCCCATGAGCGTGCTGCTTTCCATATCCGAGGGCACCGGAATCATCACCGAGAGCATATGGGAGGGCAGGTTCAAGCATGTGGATGAGCTGAAGCGGATGGGTGCCAACATCAAGGTAGAGGGGCGCGTAGCAATTATTGAAGGTATAAACAAGCTTTCGGGATCTCCGGTACATGCCACGGATCTGAGAGCGGGAGCGGCAATGGTAATAGCAGGATTGACTGCTGAAGGGGAGACGGAAATAGATAATCTGAAGCATATTGACAGGGGCTACGAAAACATGGTGGAGAAATTAAGAAATGCGGGAGCTGACATTACAAGGGTGCAATGCTAACAGTTGTAATCGGCAATGGAGGAAGAGATGGGGATAAGACTTTGCTCCCTTTCAAGCGGGAGCAGCGGGAATTGTATTTTTGTGGGGAATGACCGCAGCGGATTGCTGGTGGACTGCGGCATAAGCGGCAAGGAAACACTGAAAAACTTACATAGCATAGGTGTTTGTTCAAGTACAATAAAAGCGGTCGTAGTTACTCATGAGCATTCAGATCATATCAAGAGTGTCGGTATCATATCAAGGAAGCTTGGAATACCGATATATGCCAATATTAATACCTGGAACAGCATGGGAGCTTTGATAGGAACGGTCAAGCCGAATAACATAAGATCTTTCAATACAGGAGAAGAACTGGAGATTGCAGGAATAGGAATCAAGTCATTCAACATTCCCCATGATGCGGCTGATCCTGTAGGCTTCAGCTTCTATGAAGGGAAAAATAAGGTTAGCATAGCTACAGACCTTGGATATTTCAGCGACACGGTAAGGGAGAATATCAGAGGCTCTGACATGGTTTTGCTGGAATCCAACCATGACATAGAAATGCTTATGACGGGAAGATATCCCTTTTTTTTAAAGAGAAGGATAATGAGCGAGCAGGGGCACCTTTCCAACGAAGCGGCGGGAAATGCCGTATATGAGCTTCTGCAGACGGGAGTGCGCGAAGTGCTTCTTGGACACCTGAGCCAGGAAAACAACTTTCCTGAGCTTGCCTATGAAACT
>JAKJBU010000102.1 GCA_022706825.1 Bacillota bacterium | reverse complement strand
CATTCCTCTTCTGTATTTCAATACTTAATATTATTCTAACATAAAAAATTCAACTTTGTTTTATTTTTTTGCTTTAATTCATACGGCACAGCATGCCCCGCCTAATATCCAGACACATTATGAAATATCCGTAGCTTTTTGTTTTATGAGGCCTGAATTCCATGAATCCTCTTGATTTGTAATACATTTCATTTCTTTTGCTATATATCGCAGGCACTCCAAAGAGAATATACTTTATCTGCCCTCTGTCATCATCCTCATCATCGTCTTCATATCTAATACCCAGTATATAATCCTTCCTGTCCATCATCATGCTGCAGCCTTCAGACAAAAATGGATACCCCAAAGGCATCATATAACCCATGTATGGAACCGATACCCTGTTTATCTCATACATGTCATCTCCTACCTTGAACCAACTGTAGCCTCTCTCTTTTTCAAAGGGTTCATATCTTCTCAGCTTTCTCAGTACTCTCTTAAGCCTGCTGTACATTCCTCCGCTGTAATAAGGAGATGCAGTGTGCTTGCAGGGCTCTTCATCATCATAACAATAGTATTCTTCTATATTCTCATATTCGCACTTATCTTTTATCGGTTTCACCTTTTCTATTTCGCAGGGTTCTTCCATAGGAGCAATTGGAGGACATTCAGGTATTACTATTTTAACCTCCACCTTGCTTTCAGGTATAATTACCGGCTCAGGAGCAGGCTGTATCATGACTTCCGGTTCAGGCACAGGTTTAGGCTCGGGTTCGGGAACAGCTTCCATAATGGGGACAGGTGCCGGCTCAGGCTTCGGGGCAGGTTCAACAACAGCCGGTTCAGGCTGTGGGGCAAGCGGAACATGTATCGGCGGCTGCGGTACTTCCGGAACTATTTCTTCGATCTCTATCTTCTTATCTATCCTTGGTGCCTCTTGAACCTTAGGCTTGTTTACTATATCATATTTATTCTTCCACTCCAGCTTATCCCTCCCGGCATAACCGGAAAGCGGTATGGATGATCCGCAGGTCACAGCGGCAACATTGAAATCTCCAATACTCAAACCGCTTTTCAAAACATTATCCGGTTCAAGTTCATAGGAAAGCTCTCCTCTCCCGCTCCCATCAATAATTATCTTTCCTGCATCCACTGCCAGCTTCTTGGCCGATGACACAAGAATCAATCTATACTCAATCCGATCTTCAAGCTTAATATTCTGAATAAACGCATTGAGTCTTACCTTATTATTCTTCACTTCAATTTTTACATAACCTGTCGGTATTTTCCCGGGTGACAATTCATATCCTTTGTCATCTTCCTGAAGTATTATAAAATATCTTTTATATTCATTATTTGATGCCACATAATAACCCCCTTCTATACATAGTCATTACTAATATATGTATGAGGGGGTTAAAAGTGAACAAATTTTTTCTGTTTTATCAGGATAAAAGGTCGTTGGCAATTCTCGCAAATTCCTCCAGAGACAAAGTCTCACCTCGTCTTTTTTCATCAATGCCGTTTCTTGCTAATATATCCTTAAGCTCATCTTTTGTTTTTCCCAGATTCCCTGCGGACAAAGCATTCAACAGGGTCTTCCTTCGCTGACCGAAGGAAGCCTTCACTACTCTGAAATACATTTTTTCATTTTTCAAAGTTATGGGAGGCTTATCCCTGAAGTCCAGCCTCACTACCATGGATTCAACCTCGGGCTGCGGCATGAATGAATCAGGAGGGACAACAAGAATCTTGCGGGGTATGCATCGGTACTGTACTGCCACTGTAAGGGCACCGTAATCCTTTCCCCCGGGGGCGGCGCAAATCCTCTCCCCTACCTCCTTCTGAACCATAATAGTGATGCTCCTGAGGTTAATATCCTCCTCCAGCAACTTCATTATTATAGGAGTTGTAATATAATAAGGCAAATTTGCCACTATCTTTACAGGAGAACTGCCGAACTTTTCTTCAAGCACCTTTTTCAAATCCAGCTTTAAAATATCTTCATTGATTATCTCCACATTTTCATAGCCGAACAGCGAAACCCTAAGTATCTGTATGAGCTTCCTGTCTATCTCCACCGCCAATACCCTGCCTGCTTTCTCACAGAGTATCTGCGTCATCACTCCCAGTCCGGGGCCTATTTCAAGAACGCAATCCTCCTTTGAAAGCTCTGAGCAGTCTATAATTGTCTTTAAAACAGTTTCGTCCGTCAAAAAATTCTGTCCTAATTTTTTTGCCGTCTTAAAATCATACTTCTTCATTAAATCTAAAGTTGACGTTTTAATTGATGTTTCCTTCATATCTATCATCCTTTTCAGTATTGCTCCGATACCTTTTCCAAAGCTGCTTCAAGTTCCTCTCTGCTAATACCATACTTATTCAAACGGTTTATGAACTGCTTTGCGTTTGAATAGCCTATACCTAATGCAGAACCTACCCTGTTCCTCAGTTCGGCTGAGTTTTGTCCTCCCATAAGGCCGTAATATGTCAAATCTTCACTTGTAAATGTCGCCTGGACCTCTTCCAGTTCGTATTTAGCCAAAGACAGGGCTCTTAAAATACTTTCGGGAGCTGCATTCTCCACCCCGATATCTCCTTTTGCTTCAGCCTCTTCCTTAGACAGGAAAGCATGCTTTACTCCCTTGACCTTATCGGAAATGGCCTTTCGTATCTTCTCTCCCACAAAATCGGGATCGGTAAGAACAATCACCCCGTTCCTATCCTGAGCAGTCCTTATCCTTTCCAGAATACTTCCGTTTATGCCAAAACCGCTGGTAATTATTATATCCGCTTCCACTGCCCGCCTAACTGCAGCAGCATCGTTCTTGCCTTCCACCACAATTGTTTCCTTTAACATTGATATACCTCGCAATAAAAATGCGTCTCTCGACGCATTTTTTAGAATTTGTATTTGGGCTTATCAAGCACATATACCTTTACAGTTCTTTTTCCATATTTCGCTACATCTTCCGGGGATTCATAATACAGGTCAATCTTGTTTCCTTTTATAGCACTGCCTATGTCAGCTGCAAGGGCTTCCCCATACCCTTCAACATAAAGATATGTCCCCAGAGGAATCACCTTGGGGTCAACGGCAACGATACCGGGCCTAACTCTTAAACCCGAATAGGTAATACCGTACTGAGGGTGATCCGGATGCTTGCCGCAGCTTTCAAAGGTGGCATCATAAGCTGTTGCAGTCATCTTTAGAGCTCTTACAAATCTGGTAACCTGCCCTCTTGAAGATACAAAGGTAGTTCTGGTTCCTTCCTCAATAATGCCGTTCACAGGCTCTTTAAGCACCTTTTCTTCTGCGATTTCCCGTTTAACTTCCTTACCATTCTCGAATATAACCTTTATTGACAGTTCTTTTGACCCTTGGCTGCCCTTTTTTATAACCCGTGCCAAGCCCTTGTCAAGGTTGTCGCTTTTTCTCACTTCATTGGTAAAGTCCATTTTCATCTCTTGCTTTACAATTCTCTCTTCCACTCTTGTTACTGCAATTGTTGTATCTCCCGTAATTGCAGTATCAAAACCGGGTGAAACCCTGTCTTTCTCCCCCAGCTTTATCTGAACTTCCCCTAATGCACTTTTCACATCAGGAGCAGTAGTCAGGATAACAATATCCTCACCATCTGAACTAATTGTAACCTTCTTTGCCCTGGATATTTTTATGTGCGTTCCGTCTTCAAGCTTTTCCGTCATACCCAGGTTTATCTTATCCTGTGGTATCAGTTGTATATTATTTTCTTCCAGCACATCGGATACGGTTTCCTTAAAGGTACTTACAACTTTTACTCCTCCAATATCTTCAATAGTAATTTCTTTTTTCATCGCACTGTAAACATAAGATGCAGCGAATATCAAACATATTGCAGCGACAGCAATAAGCTTGATTGAAAATAA
>JAKJBU010000101.1 GCA_022706825.1 Bacillota bacterium | reverse complement strand
TGGCAGGTACTGTAAGAGTAGCGGTGGACGAAATGAGAGAAGCAGGAAAGAAGGTAGGCCTTATAAAGCTCAGAAGCTTCAGGCCCTTCCCAAAGGAGTATTTCGAATCTATAAGAGATAAATTTAAAGCTGTAGGAGTAATAGACAGAAGCATATCCTTCGGTTTTGACGGAACTGTATTTTCTGAGGTCAAGTCTGCCATGTACGGTTCAGGCGCAAAGATGGCCAATTACATCGTAGGCCTGGGCGGAAGGGATATACCGAAACATCAGATAGAGACAATGTTCAGCAAGCTTTTAGGTATGGCTTCCGGAAAGAATGAAGCCGAAGTGCAGTTCTTAGGAATGAGGTGGGAATAATGGCAGTAAATTTTAAAAACTTGCCTGATGAGGAATTGTTGTACGGTGCAAAGACTTGCCAGGGATGCGGAGTAACGCTTGCAGCCAGGCTGGCTCTGAAAGTATTGGGCGAAAAAACCTGTCTTGCCACTCCCGCCTGCTGTTTTGCAGCAACCACAACAGTATATCCCCAGTCTTCAATTTTTGTAAACAATGCAATAACTGCATTTCCGGCCCTTGCCTCTACATTATCAGGAATGGCAGTGGCAGCAGAAGCTCTCGGATGGGATGAGGATATTACCATTCTGGGCATTGCAGGGGACGGAGGAACGGTTGACATAGGCCTGCAGGCATTGTCCGGGGCAGCGGAAAGAAATGAGAACATTATCTATATCTGTGTAGACAATGAAGCATATATGAACACGGGAAACCAGAGAAGCGGAGTAACCTCATACAAAGCATGGACTACAACCACACCGACCGGCTCATGCTCAAAGGGTGAGAAGAACAAGTTCAAGAAGAGTCTGTTTGAAATCATGGCGGCTCATCGTGTGCCTTACACGGCTACAGCTTCTGTTGCATATCCGAAGGATTTTATGGAAAAAGTTGAAAAGGCCAAGAATATAAAGGGCTGTAAGGTTATTCACGTAATGACCCCATGTCCTACCGGTTGGGGTTATGACCCCGCTATAACGGTAAAAACAGCAAAGCTGGCTGTCGAGTGCGGCCTCTGGTATCTTGCAGAGTTTGAAAACAACAAGTTCAGATTCAATTTTGTACCCAAGGAATTCAAACCGGTGGAAGAATACCTGAAGCTGCAGCGCAGGTTCAGGCATCTGGATGAAAGCGATTACAGGGAGATTGAGGCCAACAGGGATATTGAATGGGACAGGATGAGAAAAAGATTCGCATAAAAAAGAGAAACAAAAAAACAACTGTGGTGACGGAAGCCACAGTTGTTTTTTTTAGTACAATAATTATGTTTCATTTCAGCAGGATTTGCATTTTAAATATAGAAAGTAATAAATAATATTACTTTCCCATATTATTGACAAGTGGGGGCATTATACTATAGGCTGCTCCGTATATGCAGACCAAAATTTCAAGGTTGACTCAATATGTGCATTGCATGGACGCGCCCCATCGGTAGGTACCGGTTTGAAAAGATCTCTTCCGGAGAACACAGTAATTGTATATCAAGGTGATGGAGACATGGTTTCGTAAGGCATGGCAGAAATAATGCATGCTGCAATCAGAGGAGAAAAGCTCAGTGTTATTTTTGTAAACAATGCGATATTTGGAATGACAGGGGGCCAAATGGCTCCGACAACATTACTGGAGCAGAAGACATCAACCTCACCATATGGCAGAAAGGCTGAAACCAGCGGATATCCTGTGAATATGGCCGAACTGATTTCCAATGTTCCGGGATGCTATTACAGTGAGAGGGTATACGTTAATAATCCTAAGAATATTATGAATGCAAAAAAAGCCATAAAAAAGTGTATTCAATACCAGATGGAGGGAAAATGCTTTGTGAAGCTGCAGTAGGTAAAGGATATCAAGTTACTTTCGCTCCTACGTACGGTCAGGAAAAAAGGGGAGGGCGTACCGGCTGTCAGATTGTAATATCCGATAGTGTAGATTCACCTGTTATTTCAGAGGCGGATACCGTATTGATAATGGATGAGAAATCCCTGGACGATTTTAAAGACAGAGTTAAAAAGGGCGCTTATTTGATAATAAACAGCTCAATGATAGATACAGAATTAACAAGAGATGATATCAATATTATCAGAGTCCCTATAAATGATATTGCCAGTGAAATAGGAAACCCAAAGTCCGCTAATATTGTGGCTCTCGGGGTAGCATTAAAATTCATTGATTCCGTATCGTTAGAAGATATAAAAGAATATTTGGGAAAAATTTTTAAAGGTGGTGCGGTCGAAAAGAATAAAGAAGCTTTGCAAACTGGTTATGATTATAGTGTTTAAGAAAATGTTGGAATATGAATTAGTATCGACTCAAATCATCTGATTTTGCAGGTTATAAATAATTAGTAAAAATGGAGGGGTTTCATTGTTAATATTAAGAAAAAGCGATATTGAAAAAGTAATTTCCATGGACGAAGCCATCAATACCATGGAAACAGCTTTTATTAAATTTTCTGAAGGAAATTGTAAGATACCTTTGAGGACCGTAATCAATGTCGAGGATAAAGGTGATGCAATATTTATGCCGGGATATGTAGAAGGACTCGGTATAGCAGTTAAGCTTGTTTCTGTTTTCCCAGGTAATTTAGAGATTGGAAAGCCTACAATTAACTCTGTTATATTACTGGAAGATCAGAAGACAGGTGAAGTTCTGGCGTTGATGGATGGAGGTTGTATTACTGCTCTTAGAACCGGAGCCGCTTCAGGCCTTGCGACAAAATATTTGGCAAGGACAGATTCAAAAAGCGTAGCCGTTATCGGTGCCGGTGTTCAGGCCAAGACACAATTGTGGGCAGTATGCAGTGTAAGGGATATTCAGGAAGCAAGGATATTTGATTTGAACGATGACAGGAAGAAAAGGTATATAGAAGAAATGAGCGAGAAGTTCCCTTACATCAGATTTGCAGGAGTATCAAATACTGATGAAGCCGTTAAAGGAGCGGATATAATTATTACGGCTACTACTTCGAAAAAGCCCGTGTTTTCAGCTGAAAATGTAAGCAAAGGAGCTCATATAAATGCTATGGGGGCTTACACTCCGGAAATGCAGGAGCTGCCGGAAAAAGTATTAAAAATGGCGGATAAGATAGTGGTTGATTCAAGGGAAGCAGTTTTGGAAGAAGCAGGTGATCTAATAATTCCAATAAGAAAAGGGATCTTTTCTGAAAAACAGATTTATGGCGAATTAGGTGAGGTTGCCTCCGGTATAATTCCCGGAAGACAAACTGATAAGGAGATTACACTATTTAAAACGGTAGGAATTGCAGCAGAAGATGTTGCATGTGCGGCTAAAATTTATGAAAATGCTTTATTGATGGGTTTGGGAGAGGAAATACTTTTGGATAATTAATTTGGAATATATCTACTTCTGATGATATGTCTGAAATAAAAACAATTTTCGTTGCGGTTTCGGTAGGTGATAAAATGAAAAAAGTACTAGCGGCAAGTATAATTGCAGCAATTAGTATACTTATATATAAGCTTTTTGGATTTAATACCAACCAAAGCATAGTATGTGCATCGTTATTATTAACAATTACCTGGTGGGTCACAGCAGTTGTTCAAAAAACTTATGCTTCAATTTTCTTACTATTAATATTCTATATTTTCGGCAGCTCACCTTTAGAAAAGATATTTATGTTTCCTCTCTCAGAAAATTTTGTAATGATTATTTTATCTTTTCTTTTTTCACAGGGAATCATTAACAGCGGAATTGTAGAAAAACTAATTGAGCCGATTCTCTTTTATTATATAAGGAGTATATATTCGCTTATCTCATCAGTTTTTGTTTTTGCGTTTATCTTAATGCTTATTATTCCGTAGCCATATGCAAGAGTAATTATTCTTTCATCAATATACTGCGAGTATTTTAACAGATTAGGTATTAACAAGGGAGTGACATACTCCCACCACCTAAGAGGTGGGGGCTTCTTGGGACGTACCGACTAATGTCGATATAATTACCAAGCTA
>JAKJBU010000100.1 GCA_022706825.1 Bacillota bacterium | reverse complement strand
AAACTGAAGGCAGTATTGAAGAGTATATGATAGGAAAGGAAATACTGGATAACGCTTTGCTTAAGGAAATCAGCAGGGAAGTGGAAAAAAGGATAGAGAACGAGGGGGAGAAGCTGATAAAAAAATTTCAGCAGGAATTCAAAGCAGATCTTATCGGAGCAAGGGACTACCTGAGCAAATATCAGCCGAAGCTTTACAAAACAATAGAAAAGGACTATGAAAAGTTTTTTACCGACAGTATGGTAATTGAAGTCACCGCCAATGTCAATATAAGGAGAGTAGGATTAATCAAGTGAATAAACCCTTCAAAACATGGCAAAAATAACAGGCACAGGGGAACGAATAACACCAAAAACGCTAAAATTCACTGAAGGCACGGATAATTAAAAAACGACGCAGATATGTTATTGGGTAATTGATAATTTAGGGGGTATCGATATTTACTAATGCAGCGATACGGAAAAGTATAATATTATCGCCGTGTATTCCGTGGGAAATCCGTGTGTTTAGTGTTACCTGCGTTATCGTGTTTTAGTTAATATAAATTGGAGGGGTGAGTATGAAATACAAAATCGGATTTTTCCTGATTGCATTTTTCTTTGTTTTCGGCATTCTTACAGGCATTTACATAAATACAGACATGGCATTGGCCGACGTGCCTGAAAAAATAATAAGGCTCCATGTGGTAGCAAACAGTGACTCGCCTGTTGATCAGCAGCTTAAGCTTCAGGTAAGAGACAAGATAATAAGCAGTATGAGTGGGAGGCTAGAAGGGCTGAAGGATATTTCAGAGGTAAAGAGCATTGTACGGGGAAGCCTGGCCGAAATAGAGGCTGCTGCAAGAGAAGTCATAGAAGAGAACAGGAAGCTCTATGGTGTAAAAGCCGCCTTCACAGAGATGGATTTTCCTACCCGGGCCTATGGAAACATTACACTTCCGGCAGGCACATATCAGGCTTTGAATATAGTAATCGGAGAAGGGAAAGGAAAGAACTGGTGGTGTGTCATGTTCCCTCCTCTGTGCTTCATTGATGTCGCCCATGGTGTAATAGCGGAAGAAACCATGAAAGAACTTAGGACATCATTGACAGAGGAGGAATATAGCCTGCTGATTTCCTCCAAAGAGCCGGGGGAAGTATCCGTTAAGCTCAGATTCAAAATACTTGAACTGGCGAAAAGCATGGGGCTGAGGCTGGCAAAGCTGGGGAACCTCCAGAATATAAGCAAATAATTAAAATATGAATAAAACACCTCCTGTTACAAAAAATAAGGGCAGGAGGTGTTTTTAGTGTTCAAAAAAAGACCAGGAAGGCTGATTCCTTTTATAGTTATAGTAATCATATATGCAGGCTTTGGTTTCTGGGTGTACAGCAGCTATCTTACTTCCCAAATCAGCAGTGAAGCAGGAGCCATATTATTGAAATGGGGCTCCAGAGGCAGTGAAGTGAGAGAGGTACAGACAAGGCTGAAAAATTGGGGTTTTTACAAAGGAAGCGTTGATGGAATATACGGCTGGAGAACAGCAAATGCCGTAAAAGCATTTCAAAGAAAACACGGACTTAAGGCAGACGGTATAGTAGGCAATGCAACCGGAAAAGCCCTGGGTATAAGAACCGGAACTGCATCAGCCAGGGGAGGCACATCCAGAAGCAATGAAACTTATACCCTTGCCCAGTGTGTGCACGGTGAGGCCAGGGGAGAATCGTACATAGGGCAGGTGGCAGTAGCGGCAGTTATTTTGAACAGAGTGGACGACCCGAGGTTTCCAAAGACAATTGCGGGAGTAATTTACCAGCCGGGGGCATTCACCGCCGTAACCGACGGCCAGATGTTTCAGCCTCCGGGAGACACCGCCCTGAAGGCGGCGAGAGATGCACTGAACGGATGGGATCCTTCGGGAGGAGCGCTGTATTACTACAATCCGGCAAAAACAACCAATAAATGGATTTGGTCGAGGCCTATCATCAAGGTGATCGGGAAGCACTATTTCTGCAAGTAATGCCGAAGAAGACGGAGTTTATGGTCAGGCACGGGGCACGAGGTTGCGAGGTTACGGGGACGCTTTTCCTTCGCTAGGGAACCCTATGGTTCCCTTCGACGGATGCAAGCATCTGAGCACCCTCCTTTATCGGCAGGGGGCTTCTCTCCCTTGCATCCCCCGCTTTGGAAGGTGAGGAGGACATACTTCCCCTACAGTCGGACTATTTTACAAACCCTGCACATACATGAAGGAGGGATATTATGAAATTATTTAAAATGCAGTTGGACAGAAAACAATACCACAAGGTGGCGGTGGTTCTTGCTGCGGCTTTGATACTTGCGGGTTTCTTCGGATACAACACCTATACGGAAAAGAAGCAATACCAGACTTTTTTGCAGAACAGCTACCAGAGGTCCTTCAGAGAGTTGGTGACAAATGTGGAGAACATCAAGCTGCTGCTTGAAAAAGCGGAGGTATCGGCTTCTCCGCAGCAGAGCAGTGCCCTGATGTCCCAAACCTGGATGCAGTCATATTCCGCGGCGGAGAATCTGGGCCAGCTGCCCATAACCCATGTTTCATTAAGCAAGACGGAGAAATATCTGAATCAGGTGGGTGATTACAGCTACAGCCTTTCCAGAACCGGTGCCCGGAACAAAAACATGAGTGAAAAGGATATGAATCAGATATCAAAGCTCAGGGCTTATGCGGGAGAACTTTTGAAAGAGCTTCACAATATGGAGGAGGATGTCGCCCGGGGAAAGATCAGGTTTGGCGAAATCCGCAAGAAGGGCAGGCTTGCACTTAGAAGGGCATCCGAGGATGCGGTGGAAGTCAGCTTCGGCAACATAGAGGATAAGTTCAGCGAATACCCGTCACTGATTTATGACGGGCCCTTTTCAGACAATGTCATAGAGGGAAAACCAAAAGGACTGGATGGGGAAGACGTAAGCCTTGAAAAAGCCAAGGAAAAGGCAAGGAAGTTTGTAGGAGAGGATAAGGCAGGCAGGATAATTGAGGTCAGCTCGGGGAAAGGCAAGATACATACCTATGGCCTGGAGGTATCTCCAAAGGACAAGGAGAAGGGCAATCCGATCAATATAGATATAACCAAGAAAGGCGGATATGTGCTTTGGATGCTTAACCCCAGGGATATACCCGAGAAAAAGCTGACGGATCAGCAGGCCAGTGATAAAGCACAGAAGTTCCTAAAGGAGCAGGGCTTTGGGGATCTTACCGAAACATATTTCCTGAAGAATGACAATACGACAACAATAACCTTTATCGGAGTTTCAAAAGACGGAGTGCTGATATACCCCGACCTGCTGAAGGTCAAGGTTGCCCTGGACAATGGAGAGATTGTAGGATTTGACGCTTATCAGTACCTGATGTCCCATAGGAAGAGGGACATCCCGAAGCCCGGGCTGACTGAAGAAGAGGCAAGAAAGAAAGTAAGCCCGAGAATCAAGGTGGAAAGGGTAAAGCTGGCGATAATCCCTATGCCCGGCAACAAGGAGCAGCTGTGTTATGAATTCAAAGGGAAGTATAACAATTTTGACTATTTTGTGTATATAAATGCAGAGGATGGAAGCGAAGAGAACATACTCAGAATAATAAAGGATGAAAATGGGACACTGACACAGTAATACTTGGAGGGCCACATTTTTCATCACATAAAATCAATCAAATACACAGAAAATATATATGCAGCAGAGTTGGAATGACAATGCCGCGAGAGACGCAGCTTTATGTTGTATAAGGAGGATCGGCTATGAGCAGGAATAGAGGAATGATGTCTGAAAACCTGAAATACGAAATAGCTAGAGAACTCGGCGTCGACAGAATAGTAAGCTCTGAAGGCTGGGGAGGAGTATCCTCAAGAGATTGCGGAAACATCGTGAAAAAGGCTATTGAAATTGCTGAGAGAAGCTTAAGCGGCAAATAGACGGAAAACCGGGCCGGGCCATTTATTGGTTCAGCCCGGTTTTACTATTCGAAGAATAATGCGACAGGGAGGGAGACACGGGGACGTTTTGGGACATGGGGACGTTTCGCCTGTCCCTCAGGGGACACGTGAAACGTCC